>NZ_SPHN01000019.1:0-45957 GCF_005844145.1 Enterococcus sp. BSD2780061688st2 D3 | reverse complement strand
AATTTATTAGGCTTATTTCGTATACTTTTTTCTTGATAAAAACCAATAGAAAAAAGTACTTGACTAAACGTAGGAAAAGGAATGTGGGACAAATCTAAAAATCAGTTTTGCTATAGACTCTCGGATAAACGGCGAGAGCAGAAGCAACTCCTTCGGAAATAAGCCGAAATTCACAAAAATTTGAAAAGCAATTTTCGTTAATTTCTTCTTATTTCTCGGAGTTAAACACTTCTGTCCCAGCCTCTCTCAAATAAACGCCGTCCAAAAGTCAGGTTTTTCGGAAATTTCAAAAAAACGAGCAATACAAATAACGTATTGTTCGTTTTTTTCTCAAATTTCTCAAACCTAAACGACTTTTGTCTCGACCTCTTTTTTTGATTCTAGGTTTATCCCCTTGTTTCATCATATTAACCAAGTAATCTCTCTCATCTTGACTATCGATAATTTACTGCAAAATGTCAACGTCTTCCGTTTGTTAATCAAAAATTGGCGTAGCTCTTACCCCGATATAGCGAAACATTCCTTGATTCACCATCTCTATAGCTTTATCGAGTTCAAATATACCATAATAACTTAATAACGATTGCTCGTTTTTTTCTGGATTCAATAAATATTGTTTTATGCTTGCTATTCCTTTATCGTTCATCTTATTCTTGTTGACCTTAGCCAGTGAAAAAGAACTTAGATTTGGTTCATCACTCCCACTGTAGCTTATGATCAAACTTAATTTATCATTTTTTTTACTCGTATAAAGGGAAGCCGCTGCTTCTTTGCTTGCTTCCGATATTTCAGTCGTTTTACACCAATAAAGAGGTCCTTGTCCAAACACCGCAAGAGAATCCAATAATTTTTCAGGGGCTTTTTTATTCAGCTCACTAGTCAGAAAATCATAGGAAATATTTTCACTTGCAGAAGGATCAATAGCCTGATATGTAATATCTGCTTGAGGGGGTTGCGCATCTTTAGGACGAACCTTTTCAAGTCTAAAAAAAACAAGTTGCTTTGGATCATCACTATTTGCATTTTTCATGAATCCTAAATAATAACCATCTAGTTGAGAATAGTTAATGATATTTATTGTTTTACTCTCCTCTTTTACTATATCCTCTTGTTTTATTTTATTAAAAAAATAGAAAATACTCACTGAAAAAAAAGCTATTACTATGATCAAGGACGTATATAAATACTCTTTTTTGCCATTTTTTTTCATACTGTAGACTCCGTTCTAACTCATTTACCTTCGTCTATTTTAACGTAAATTTTATTGTTTGTGCGATTTAATTAAACAAAAAAAGATTGAACTAACTTAAGTGAGTGTGTGAAGCTTTTATTATTATTTTTCCATTTTAAATTATCAGGTATATTTTCTGCTTTTCCCCATCTATAATCCGTATGTTCCTTTGATATTTTCACATCTTTTTCGGTAGTAACCATTAAATATAACTGTTTGTCGATGACTAAATCAGCGTTTATCACTACACTATGTTTTCCAATTGAAAAAATACAATTATGTTCCACTATAATCCCTGTTTCCTCATATACTTCTCTTATAGCAGCATTTACAGACGATTCATTTCGTTTGATTCCACCTGTGATAGGTTGCCAAAAAGTAACAGCAGAATTACTAACTAAAAGTAACAAAAATTGTTTTTCTATTCGGTTGTATATCCAACATTCAATACTCTTTTTCCTCATGTTCTCTCCTGTCTATTTCACTTATTTTTCTAAATTTTGATCGTAAAATGATGAAAATCAACATTCGTGACACATAAAGTTACCCTTGTTCTGAATCACAATACGCAGCAGTTCCTAATTACTTTGTTAGTAAGCGGCTTTCCACAACTGCCCCTACAAGTAAAAACAAAAAGGCGAGTGATAGCATCTTTAATTCAGCAGAAGAATAGCTTATTTCTCTGAAAGAACGTACATGTGTTTTTTTCCCTGTTGTCAGAAGGATTCCTTTATCTATCGTAACACTATTTACCAGAACCAATGCTGAAAATTCCCATAGGGCGGAATACTGCGTGAGTTTAAAAAGATCGAATAATTTTTGGGATAGCACCGCATTCTCTCTCACCACACCAAACGAATTAGAGCCTAGTGTCAACCCAAAAATCGTACCTAAAACAAATAGTACGAGAAAGCCAGAACCTCTATAGGCTTGTTCATCGGTTTTTCTTTTGGAAAATAAATTAGCTACAATGATAGCTAAAATCGACAGGAGATTAAAAAGAAAAATCTGGAGAATACTAAAAAATAGATTTGAAGAAAAGATAATATTTCCACCCGTATTATACTCTCTTAAAAAACCTTCGGATAAAAAATATTGGCCAATAAAAAGAGCGAGAAAAAAAGTGCCAAAAAAAATACTTGCTGATTGAATGATTCTCCTAGAAAATGATGTTTGGTTCATAAAAGTCCTCCGTATTCTATAGATTGCACTACTTAAAGTATACCCTAATACTTAAGATAAATCCTTTTCAATAAAGATAGATATTGAACTACTATATTATTCTCGCTGTCTATCAATGAATCGTGAAATACTCCTATTTTTCCAAACATCTCACCTGCCTCTTCTAACAAAAGTTCACCGAACAGTACCTGATACTTAGTGAGATTTACGTACTCTGTCTATTTTGGTAGTCACGCTCATTCAAGGGTAACGCCACCGCGCCAGTCATCCATGACAGAATCAACCAATATGATTAACTGCGCCTCTCTTCAAAGCCATCAAACGTTGTGACTAAAAAATGAGTCAGAAGAAAAAATCCTCCTGACTCTCTTTATTGTGCTTCAAATTTGAAGATTATCGTGAAGTTACAGTGTGCAGTTTTCTTATAGGAACCATAATAATTTCCTGAAAAGATGAAGTTACCTTTTTCTTGCGCATGTAAAATTCCTAACGTTTGTTTTAATGTCGTATCAACTGCAAATGATTGGTCGAGAAATCCTTCCGATGTGGTTAATTTTAACTCTACACCTGCTTTTTTTTCTTCCGGCGAAGATGCCTGATCTAGCAAGGGAATAGTGGAAGCTGGATCAACTTTGATTTGAGCGATTTGAACATCCACAGGTACAGTAGAATGGTTGACGATCTCATATTTGGGTGAATTCACGGTCCCCTGTTGGATATCCGTAGAACCGAAGATCACTTTTTGCGGAAGTGAAATATCGATCAATTCTTTGGCGTCCAATACATTGATCTGAATCGTCTGTGTCAATTGCCCTATCGCTAATGTTGCGGTGTATGTGCCGAATTTATTTTGGACATTCTGTTTGATTACTTTGATGTCTGATTTTTCTTTTCCTGAGGATATATCCCACGCTTTTGCTTTACTTTTTTTTAGTATAATTTCATCAATCGTCTTTCCATCGACTTCATTAGAATAAAGTGTAAAATTTTGTGCGCTTAGGACATATTGTTTATCGTATATACTATGATCGTCATAAACAAATACACCCACCTTTACTTGGCTTTTATTGCCATTTCGATCTGCTATTTCTACGGTTGTACTGGTTAAGCCTATTTTAGAGGTATCAGGAAGTACAAGATATTTGCAAGAAAGTTTTGTCACATCTTCATTATCTTTTAGATTTGTCACTGTCGTCAGTGGGTCAGTTGGCAAAGATCCATTTAGCGGAACCATTTGTAAAATACCGTCTGCACTTGGGGCAATTATATCAGGTTTGACAATCAAGCTTGCTTTCACCTTTACTGTGTTTTTTGATGCATCTGTAGCAAGAATGGTGACTTCTTGCGTACCACTTTGATACCTATCTGGTTGCTTTTCAAACGAGTATGCAATCCCACCATCGGGATCATTATCCGTAGCAGAAACAATGAAGTCACTTGGATCGATTTTTCCGCCATATTCAATTGTTGCACTCTTTGTTGCTACGTTTGGCGGAGTCGTATCCACTCCCTCGATCGTACTAGTCAATTTTGCTTGATTTTTTGACTGGTCTTCCAGAATCAATTGGATTGGCTGTGTTCCTTTTTTTAACTGTTTAAAATCAAAAGATGATAGAATATCCACCGTTTGCCAATCGTTATCATATGGTTCATAGTCGAAAAGATCGACAAGATTAGGCAATGTTCCTAGTTCCATAGTCAAGGGGTCTTTCAATTTTCCAGTAGGTGGGGTCGTGTCTACTACGGTAAAGGGAATGACTACTGCCTGAGTGTATTTAGTATCTGAAAAGACAAACTTCCCCTGAGTAGCTCCTAATTTACTATCATCTGGTTTTTCCTGCATGTAACTCGTTACGGGGCCTGTATTTCCAGAATAATCTACAAATGTCAGTGGGTCTATCTTTTTGGGATCATAGAGATTCAATTCAATTCGATTGGTAGATTTTGGTGTAACAGTAAACTGTATTCGTTCCACAGTAACGTCTATAGAATCAGTAAATGTCCCAGTTGAGCCAATTTGATCGTTCACGCTCCACCATGTGCCAAGAACCTTTTCTTGTACTCGGAAGCTCCATTCCAAATGGTATTCGATCGTGACCAGTACGTGATCGTTGTTTCCTTTTCCACGTTTCATTTGAATAGTATGATTGGAATAGCTAACTTCGAGTGTATCAGGATCACTGGAAGTGATTTTCGTAATTATCCGTTTAGCAGAACCTGTATAATTGTATTCATTCCGTTCATGATACTGACAACTTTGCTCAAAATCAGGTGAAAAATCTGTTCCTATCGTATATCCTTCTGTCGCAGCAACAGGGGTTTGAGAAAAATAACCCTTCATCATCTGCCATTGGGACTCGGTCACATCCTGTGCCACTTCTCTCGCAGTACTTCCTGAATCACTTGCATAACTATCTGTAGAAAAGGAACAGCAAAAAAACAACACGAAAAAGAGGGTTAAGCCTATTTTTTTTGTTTGATTCATTGATTGTTCCTCCTTATCCAACAAATATCAATTACGATCATCACTAACAATATGCCCAAAATAGAAAGGACAGTAGTACTTCCTGTAACTTCGAATAGTTTTGGAAATGTATTTCTGGAAATGAACTCTGAAACTAATGGTTCATTTTTTACTACAGAAGGATTTCCGATGATCCCTTCAACAGGAATATCTCTATAGGACTCTACTGATTCTGCATAGCTGAAGGAAGGGTGCAAAAAAAGAAAAATAAGTAAGCTCATCACTGAAAAAATTCCTTTTTGCTTTTTCATTATTGCTCCTATTTTACTTCAAATTTCAAAACCATATCATACTGCGGTTGGATCGCTGTTTGACTAAACTGAAATCCTTTTGCTACATTTCCTGTCAATTGAAAAACGAGTTTTTCTCCTTGTGTGGTGATGGCACCTAAATCTGCAGGAAATTGGGCTGGATTCTTCGCGTCAGTTGTGTGTAGAGGAACAACTGTGTTACTTGTCACATTTTTCAAATCCAGGGTAAGCTGATCACTGATTTTTTCAGCATCCGACTTTCCTGTGGCGGGTTTTGCACGATCCTTGAAATCCATAATTGCTATTTCAACACTTTTGGATGAAAGATTTTTGATCTCATAATTTGGTGAGATGATACCTGAGCTAATATCCGTCTGTCCAAATAAGATTTTTGTAGGAATTTCTACATCTACCCAAGCTTTATCTGTGGGTCCTGGATTTGGTAGAGATGGATCAACTGGTTTCGTTGGATCAAATTCTTGAAATGTTCCTTCTGCTGGTAAGGTCGCAGAATCTTGTTTTTTGATTTCTTGTGTCTGCGTATTAGGATCATTTTGACCATTCTCATACGCATAACCTTTTGTTCCACTCAAAATTGCAAAACTACTGAACAGTAGTACGCCGGTAACTTTTATTAAATTTACTTTTTTCACTTTATTTTCCTCCATTTATTCTAAAACTACTGATTGATTGCAAGCTGGCCCACGATAACTGTTTCGCCGACTTTCTGTTTTAGATTTGTAAGTTCATAGTAAATAACATGATGGTTCACTTTATAAACACCCTGTGGTATGGTCTTTTTCAATTCACCATTTTCGACAAACTGTTTCGGTTTGATCATTCCTGAATCATAGATAATCGCTTCTTGGTTTTCGATTGTTGTTTGTACGCGAATTGCATAATGGTTACTGTTTGGGTTTAATATCGTGACTTTCCCCACCTTGTCTGCTTTCTCAAAAAACATATCCGATTCCATTTTTAAGCGAAATTGACTCTTGTCTGCTTGCCCTTGCAAATAAGCCGAAAATTCTTTATCAGACATGTTTTTGACATATTTAGATTCTGCCCCGTTTTTTTGATTTGCTACAACGACTGGTCTTGTGTAATGTATGAAATAATAGTAGTAGCATGCCACCCCAATAAAGCAGCTACACAATAGAACCAAGACTATTCGTTTGACTTTTCTGAATTTTCCCAACTTTTTCTACCTTTCCTCTATTTTTTCGCTCCCTCTGTTGTTATAATCATGTTGGATTTACCTGTATAATTATTTGTCCAACGATGATAAAAATAACTATAAAACAATATTTATTGTCGCGCGAGTTCATTTTCAAACTATCGTTAGATGATAATAGGAGGAAAGTTATGGAAAAATTGTTGGAAAATAAATTATTGAAACATTATTTAATCATTAGTTACTTACTACCCCGAAAATGGGAAAAAATCAGAGATATTGCAAAAACAACAGGATTATCTGAAATTACGATTCGTCAAAATATCAGTGAAATCAACCAGTATATTCTGCCTGCAAAAATAAATAGTAGCCAACAGCGAGGAATACGTCTGTTTCTGCCACCACAGCAAAACGGCTTCTTTATTTTTTCGAAATTGTATAAACAATCATTGCGTTTTACATTATTGGAAGAAATCTTTATCAATCATTATCCTAATCTCACCTCACTGGCTGACAAGCTTTTTTTTAGTACCTCAACATTGAAGAGGAAAATTGCTGAACTTAATCAACTACTTGCTCCCTGTGGTTTATCAGTTGACTCGAGTCAACTAGACATCGTTGGGGATGAACGAAAAATCTGCTGGTTTTTCTTTTGTTTTTTCACTGAGAAATACGGGGTGTCGGATGAATTCATGACTAGTGATACACTGGATTTATTCGATGAAATCTATGAAGAATTCTTTTCTTACTATCCAGAATTGTTTGTTCCTCAACGACAAGTATACGCGTATCGCAATAAATTTCGGATCATGCTCTTTATTTGCTTTTCACGGATTCGCAAAGGTCATCTATTTACTAGCCAAACAAAGCAAACAGTCAGAAAAGATTTCCAATTGTCCCATCAAGTATGCAGTAAAATATATGAAAAATATAAGATAGCTGTAACTCCTCAAATCACTTACCAACTATTTTATGTCTTTTTCAATCAAAATTTTGCTTGGTCGATTGAAGAACTGCGGATAAAATCTCAAAAAAATAATCAAATCAATCAAATTAGATCTGCTCTCTTAGATTTATTGAATACCATTGAACAGCAAGAAAAGCTGACGGTGGAGAATAAAAATGACCTATTGCTTTATTTATATAATGCAACCACCTATGTTTGGGGGCCTGCGACGATTTTGTATAATCCCAATGAAGAATTTTTTAGCCAATTAAATAACTACTATTCTAGTTTTACCCAACGGATCTGCACGATTATCAAAGAATCACTTATGAAAGAACAGTTAGCGATCTATCTAGATACTTCCGTTATCAATAAATATTTATTTATGCTAGTTACCTCTTGGATCAGTTTATCTGAACAGTTAGAAACGATCGCACCTAAAGTGAAGACAGGCTTATTCTTTAATACAAGCTATGAACATAGCCTTTTTCTAAAAAATGATCTCCAATTCCATCTAGGGTTTCGCTTGGATATCCATTCTTTGAATCACCTTACACTGTCTGAAGTATGTCACTCTGCGAATAATTACGATTTACTGGTTACTGATCTTCCATCTTTGAATCTAACAGAGTGCGAAGTCGTTTCTATCCACTCCAATCCTACTCCTGAAGACTTTAAAAATATTTTGCATTCTTACAATCGAATCGTAAACAATCATTGGAACCATGATTTTCTAAAACTTCAAAAACACAACAGCATTTATAAATATTAGAGGAATATATTTTTGTAATTTTCAGATTTTTTTCTGTATAAGCTTGACACTGCATAATAATACAGCTATAATGACAAAAAATCATTGATAGAGAGAGTAACTGATAGATGGAGATAAAGAGAGCGATTGGGTGGTGTGAAATCGTATTTCCTCTATAAGTGAAAGTAGCTCTGGAGATGCACAGGTGACGTAAGAAGTTTGTGACGGTGATCCCCGTTATCGGATAATGCGCTTCATTTTTTAATGAGTCGCTGAGAGATTGTTTGATTTTTCAAACAAAAAAACGGTGGTACCGCAATTGACTATTGCCCGTTGGAATAATTATTATTCCAACGGGCTTTTTTGTATTTACCACCCACAGAAAGGAAGATGGATATGTATCTTAGCAAGGATGATCGAGTCTCATCAAAAATCACATTGCTCATTTTTAACTAAAAAGACAAGGGGTTTTTATGATGGAAAAATTATCTATAAAGAAATTATTATTAGTTGCTTCACTTATTTTTGGTATGTTTTTTGGCGCAGGAAACTTGATTTTCCCAGCACATTTAGGACAGCTTGCTGGCGACCATTGGCTATCTGCTGGTATCGGTTTTTTACTTAGTGCAACATTATTGCCTTTAGCTGCACTCGTTGCACTAAGTAAAACGAAATCGACTGGATTATACGATTTTGCGAAGCATGTCTCTCCATGGTATGGCGTTACTTTTCTGGTTATGAATCATCTTGCCTTAGGGCCAATGTTTGCTACGCCGAGAACTGCTGCTTTAGGTTATCAATTTAGCCTAGGAAATTTTTTGCCTGCTAAATATTCAACGATTGGTTTATTGATTTTTTCTGCTATATTTTTTGGTCTTGCCTATTATCTATCAATTCATGAATCAAATTTACTTAAAATAATTGGGAAGTGGTTAAATCCTTTATTTTTAATAATCTTATTTCTTTTATTCATCGTTGCCTTCCTCTCCCCATTTGGACCACTAGATGGGACACCCATCGCTACTTACCAACATGGCGCCACCACGAATGGCTTTTTAGAAGGCTACAATACAATGGATGCACTGGCCGCTCTAGCTTTTGGTGTTACGATCATTCGTTCACTCCAAGGTATGGGGATCCATAAAGAAGACGCAATTGCCAAAAATACGATCAAAACTGGCTCTCTTGCTATGCTTTTATGTGGCGGGATTTACTTAGGAATCATCGCTTTAGGCTCAATGTCTCTTACACGATTCAGTGTTTCTGAAAATGGTGGGATTGCATTAACACAAATCATTCAAGCTTATTTTGGAAAAGCCGGCTTAGCACTGATGGGAACAATGACGATTTTAGCCGTTTTCACTACTGCTATCGGGTTGATTGCCTCATTTGCTCAAGATTTTTCAGTTTGTTTCCCTATACTTAGTTATAAAGGTTGGCTTCGTGTCACTACGATTCTCTCTTTCACTACTGCTAATTTTGGTTTGAATACGATCATTTCTTGGACAATGCCATTTTTGATGCTCCTTTATCCTTTGGCAATGGCAATGATATTGCCAGCTCTTTGTTCTGGTTTATTCAAGAATCGCAAGATCGTTTATCAAATGACGACACTTTTCACAGTGATTCCAGCACTTTTAGATGGAATCAAAGCTTTACCCGTACAAAACTCTTTCACTTCTGCTTTGACTTCTTGGTATACACATACGATCCCATTTGCTGCGAATGGGCTTGGCTTTATTCTTCCTACTTTCGCAGGGTTCATTCTTGGGTTGCTTCTTTGTCTATTTGAAAAAAACTATTCGTATCAAAAAACGATTTCATCTAAATAAAATAAAGAGGTTGGGACAGAAGTGTTTAACTCCGAGAAATAAGAAGAAATGAACGAAAATTGCTTTTCAAATTTTTGTGAATTTCGGCTTATTTATGAAGGAGTTGCTTCTGCTCCCACCGTTTATTCGGAGTTAGAGTCTGTGGCAAAACTGATTTTTAGTTTTGTCCCACGCTCCTTTTTTCTTTTGCTCTGCTTCTCTATTTTTCAGTATCTTCAAAGATACACAGCTAAGCAACCCTATACTATTTTAATAAGGAGCACTTTTTTAGCCATTACGTGAATACAATGAAAAATGATACAGAATATTTGATGAATAAATAAATGTGATAGCTTGACCTTTTATTGTCAGTTATCAAAAATATCTACCATTTAGTAGGTAACTATTAGGAGAGATATATATGAAAGATTATTATTCCGTACAAGAACTTGCGGAACAGCTGAATGTGACAACGCGTTCTATTCGAAATTATTTACAAGAAGGAAAACTACACGGAACTAAAGCAGGTGGTAAATGGCGTTTTACCGAACAAGATCTATATGATTTTCTATATGGCGTCGAAGAGACCAACCAAGACCAAGAAAACAAGCGGATTTTTGAAGCTCCTGTCACATTAAGATTTTCACTTGTCACTACTGATTTTTATGCAATGCAAAAGTTTAAAGATACTGTTTTTACTTACTATCTAGATGTCTATGCCAATAAAAAAGAGCGTCTACTTCACTATCAACACCTCAAACAGAACCACTATGAACTAACCATTGGGGGCAACTTCAATTATGTGATGAACTTTAGTCATTGGATCTACAAATTACTCCAAAAACAATCATCGATTACCTTGAAAAAAATGGCAAGTTCTTAACAAGAAGAAATACTGCAAAAAACAATTGCTGACACAGATCTAGTTCCTTATACTCTGGTCAGCAATTGCTTTTGATCGCCCCTCGTGTGAGCAAATCATCAACATAGATTAAACACGACTTTAGCTAGAAGAACTTTTTAGGACCTCAACTATTTATTGCAAGATTGATTTCCCATATCTTACTATTCTTAGCCTTTCCCGCCTTGGAAAGAAGGGTATAAGGTCATACCACCATCTACAAATAAGGTGATCCCTGTAACATAACTAGATTCTTCAGAAGCTAACCAAGCAGCCGCAGCGGCAATTTCTTTCGGTTGGCCAACTCGTGCCATCGGTATCATGTTTTCAAGTATTTCTTTTTGCTTTGGATCCTCAAATTTTTCCGCATTGATGGGCGTTTTTATGGCTCCCGGACCAATGCTGTTGATTCGAATATGATCTGGGGCATACTCCATAGCGACAGTTTCCGTAAACAATTTGACTCCACCTTTTGATGCAGCATAGTGGGCAAAAGTTGGCCACGGAATTTGTTCATGGACGGAAGACATATTGATGATATTTCCTTTTCGATTTTCGCCTTTAAAATAATTCAACGCTGCTTTTGTCCCTAAGAATACGCCTGTTAGATTCACTTTGATAACTTTTTCCCAATCTTCTAAGCTTAGTTCATGAGTTGCAGATTGATTTTCCATGCCTGCATTGTTTACCCAAATATCCAGTTGTCCGAATTTATTGAGCGCTGTTTCTAACAGGCGATTGATTCCTTCTTCTGTGCTGACATCTGCTTGAACAGCAACTGCCTCTCCTCCTGCTTCTTTGATTGCAGTAACAGCTTCATCTGCTCCTTCTTTGTCTGAATTGTAATTGACAACGACCTTCATTTTTTCTTTACCAAAACGTTCTGAAATGGCTGTTCCGATTCCTTTTGAACCACCAGTTACTACGGCTACCTTGTTTTCAAGATCTTTATACATCTATATTTCCACCCTTCTTGATCTTTTATGATCAACTTATTTAAAGTGTACTATACGACCTACCATTTCAAGCAAACAATACGCTTACGAATAGTTGCACCAATAACATGCTGTAGTCAAAAAAGGGGATGAAACAAAAGAAATAAATACTTTCGCCTCACACCCTAAACACGAATAAATAGTAGAAGGAGTTTTTCCTTGGAAAAATAAGTCAACAATCCACAAAAGAATGAAAAGTAATTTTTGAGACTCATTTCCTCATAATGAACCATTTATGTCCTAGTTTCTCTTCCTAAAATTTAGTTGAAATAATCCGCTGTCGCTTGTTCATCTGCTTTTAATTGGTCGATCAAAGCTTCCGCACTCGAAAATTTCACTTGATCTCTCAGGAAATGATTCCAACGGATAGTGACATGTTCCCCATAAATATCTTGTGCAAAATCTAAAATATACAGTTCAACAGTCAACTCACGGCCCTCGCCAAAGGTATCATTATGCCCAATCGATCCCATTGCTCTATACCAAGTATCGCCAACTTTGATCTCAGTGACATAAACTCCTTCTTTAGGAAGATGAACGGTACTCTTGACTTTCACGTTAGCTGTAGGAAATCCTAACAAACGACCACGAGCATCACCATGTACGACTACACCTTCTACTTCATAAACTGATCCTAAAAGCTTAGTGACTTCTTCTAATTTGCCATTATCTAATAAGTGACGTATGCGCGTGGAGCTTATTTTTTCTCCTTCGTTTTCTTCCTTCGGGATCGTCACAACTTCAAATCGCTTTTTAGCGTACTGTGGCAAGTGCGCAACATCTGCAATCTCTCTTGGACCATACGTATAATCGAAACCTGAAACAGCATACTTTGCATGTAGTCCCACGATATATTGATCGACAAAATCTTGTGGGGCTAAATGTGCAAACGAAGAAGTAAAATCAATTTCATAGAGATAATCAACACCTAACGCTGCCATTTTTTCTTCTTTCTGTGCTAATGTCGTCAAATATTTAACCTGACTGGGATTGATTTTTTTAAAAACGATTGAAGGATGTTGATTGAAAGTCATCAATGCCAACTTTAATCCTTCTTTTTCCGCAATTTTTTTGCCTGTTTGTATTACTTTTTGATGTCCTTTATGCACACCATCAAAAAAGCCTAATACTAATACAACATCCTCTTTAGGGATCTGGTCCATTTGATAAGGATGTCTGATTTTGATGATTTTCATGTTTTTATACCTCGTTTCTCAACACTTTACTTGGTTTTAATTTGTTTTTTTCTTTAGGGTTCGGTTGGTAAATGCTCACGACTTGGTCACGATAGAAAAGAGCAATTTCCTCTGTGGGCATACGATCCAATTGAAAGACGTTGTATTCAAGACGCATCCCATTTTTAACCTTCTGCCATACATCATCACTGATATCTACCCGTTTGAAGCGAGCAACCCCGACTTCCAATGGCAGCAGATGCGCTTCTATCGTTCCACTTTCCATGTAATCTGCTACTTGCTGCAATGTAATTGCCTGTTCTTTTTTCATTCCGGCACTAGCCGTACGAGTCAAATCTGACATGTGTGCAGGATAGCCTAGTTTTTTCCCTGTATCAACAGCTAATGTTCTGACATAGGTACCCTTGCCGCATTCTACTTCGAAACGCCAAGACAATAGCCCATCTGTTTCATTCCAATGAATATCACTTGCTCGCTCAAAACGATAGATTTGGGCTTTGCGCACTGGTCTTTCTACTGTTTCGTTATTTCTGGCATATTCGTAAAGTCGTTTGCCATTCACTTTTACTGCGGAATACATCGGAGGAATCTGTGTGATTTCTCCAACAAAACTCTCCATCGCAGCATCTATTTGCTCTTCTTCTAAAGGTATACCCACACGTTTGCTCTCTACTTTTTCTCCGGAACGATCTTCGGTAGTTGTACTAAAGCCTAGGGTGATTTCTCCTTCGTATGTTTTACCTGAATCTGTTAAATATTCGATGACTTTCGTCGCTTTTCCAATACAAATCGGCAAAACACCATCTACATCAGGGTCCAATGTTCCGCCATGCCCGATTTTTTTCGTATGTAAAATTTTTCGTAATTTAAATACACAGTCATGACTGGTCATGCCACGTTCTTTCCATAAAGGTAATAAACCATCCATAATTTTTCTCCTTTTCATTTGAGGTATCAACTGTACAATTATAACACATGAAATGTATTTGCTAACGACTTTGAATCGCTTCTCTACGGTTTTTATTCTTTAGCAATACAACTGTAATAAATCTTCATCATCATGTAAATAGCTACTATGGTATGCTTTAATCAAAGGAGGGAACACTATGGAAAATTTTTTCTTTGTACCTTTTGATTGGCTATATGGATGGTTATCAGGCAAATAATCTTTCCCCTAGACTTTAGCGTTGATGAAATGATCCAGTCAGGTCGGAACAGAAGTGCTGAATCGCTCTTCTATTCGAAAAAGATGCTTCTGTTCCCACTGTTTATTCATATTTAAGCTGAAGGGGTTGCTTCTGCTCCCACCGTTTATTCGTTTTTAAAGAATGAGACAAAAGCGTTTCTTACTTTGGTCCCACACACCCTTTTTTTAATAAATACTTATCATTATACGTAGCTTATTAGTTTTTTGCTCTTCTCCTTAACAAGATAGCCAAAAATATAGCAAAAAAACCGTTATTCACTAGGTATCTAAACTTGGTGAATAACGGTTTTAATATTGAACAAATTTGCCTTTAGGAGTAAGATCTAGTCTTTATTCAGGTTTCGTAATAATTGGTCGATATGGTTGCCGTAGACAACTGATTCATCAAGTTCAAAAGTCAATTCAGGTGTCTTATAAATACTCAAGTTATGCCCTAATTCACGGCGAATCAAGCCACTAGCTTTTTCTAAGCCTTCTTTTGCTTTTTTCTTATCCGATGCTAGATCAGATAAGATACTATAATAAATCGTTGCTTGTTGCAGATCTCCAGTTACATGAACATCGGTGATCGTAACATTTTCAACACGAGGATCACGTACTTTTTTACGTAATATATCATTTACTTCTTTTAAAATTTCTTGACCGACTCGGCGGTCACGATAGTTTGCCATATTGAGCGGCCTCCCTATTCATTTAGTCGTTTTTGATTTCTTCCATAATGAATCCTTCAATGACGTCATCTACTTTGATGTCGTTGAATTTTTCGATCATTGCGCCACATTCATAGCCCATTTTCACTTCTTTTACATCATCTTTGAAGCGTTTCAAGCTGGCAAGTTGGCCTTCATAGATAACAATTCCATCACGAATGACACGTACACCGCTATCTCTGCGGATATAGCCTTCTGTCACGTATGCTCCTGCAATCGTTCCGACTTTCGAAACTTTGAATGTTTCACGAACGATCATTTGGCCTGTGATTTTTTCTTCAAATTCTGGATCAAGCATGCCTTTCATCGCTGTTTCGATTTCTTCGATTGCTTTGTAGATGATACGGTGCAAACGAATGTCTACTTCTTCTGCATCTGCTTGACTCTTCGCTTGTGGAGTAGGACGGACATTGAAACCGATGATGATCGCATTACTTGCAGCAGCAAGTGTGACATCACTTTCATTGATCGCACCAACTGCAGAATGGACGATTTTCACACGTACGCCTTCTACATCTATTTTATTCAATGATGCTGCTAATGCTTCGGCAGAACCTTGTACATCAGCCTTGATGATCACATTGACATCTTTCAATTCTCCCTCTTTCAAGCTTTCGAATAAAGTATCCAATGTGACACGGCTTGTAGCAGCACGATGTTCCAATAACGCACGTTTTGCACGTTCTTCACCGGCAGCACGAGCTGTTTTTTCATCTTCAAATACAACGAAATGATCACCAGCTTGTGGTACATCATTTAATCCAGTGATTTCAACTGGTGTTGCTGGACCGGCAGATTTTTCACGGCGGCCTAGATCATTGTTCATCACACGTACACGTCCATAGGTATTCCCTACAACGATCGGATCCCCGACATTCAATGTTCCTTGTTGGACAAGTAATGTAGTTACAGGTCCTTTTCCTTTGTCAAGACGGGCTTCAATAACTGTACCGATTGCTCGTTGTGTAGGATCAGCTTTAAGATCTTCAACTTCAGCAACCAATAAGATCATTTCTAACAATTCATCGATATTTTGGCCAAATTTAGCCGAAATCTCAACAAAGATCGTTTCTCCGCCCCATGCTTCTGGAATCAATTCATATTCACTTAATTCTTGCATGACGTGTTGTGGGTTCGCACCTGGTTTATCGATTTTATTCACAGCAACGATGATTGGCACACCGGCTGCTTTTGCATGGTTGATGGCTTCCACTGTTTGTGGCATCACACCATCATCAGCTGCGACTACTAAAATCGTGATATCTGTGATACTTGCTCCACGCGCACGCATACTTGTAAACGCCGCATGTCCTGGTGTATCTAAGAATGTGATTGGTTTGCCGTCGATATCGATTTGATAGGCACCGATATGCTGCGTGATCCCGCCAGCTTCTCCACTTGTTACACGTGAATGACGTAAGGTATCAAGTAACGTAGTTTTCCCGTGGTCAACGTGTCCCATGATAGTTACAACTGGAGGACGAGATACTAGATTTTCAGGATTTACTTCTTCTGCTTCAAAGAATTTATCGATATCTGCGATATCTACTTGAACTTTTTCTTGAGGTTCCATCCCATAATCTGTTGCTAATAATTCGATCGTATCCTTATCTAAGGATTGGTTTTGATTGACCATTACACCAAGCAAGAATAATTTCTTGATGATCTCAGCTGGTTCACGATGGATTTTTTTAGCGATATCTGCCACATTCATTCCTTCAGTATATTCTAATACTTCTGGTAACTCACGGAATTTACGTGGTGGTACAGCTGGTTTATTTGATGTCTGTTGTTTGCCTTTTTTTCCTTTTTTATTAAAACGATTGCGGTTGTTATTGTTGAATTTTCCGCGATTGTTGTTTGTATTTCTGTTTTGGCTTTGATTTCCACCTTGGCGATTTTGGTTAGTAGCGCCTCCACTATTATTTCGGTTTTGAGTTGTTGATTGGTTTTTTCCTTGATTCACTTGACCGCTCCCTTGACCGCGATCTTGATAGTTGCGGTTATTTTTTTGTTGTTTTGGTTTTGTTTCGTTTTTAGGCTGATCGTTCGGCTGCTTTTTGGCTGGTTTTTGGCTTTCTTGCTGTGCTGTATGCTTATTTCCTTGTGGTTTAAATGCTTGTTGCAGTTTTTTTTCATCACTACTTGTGATGACTCCCATATGATTTTTCACATCAATACCGAGCTTCTGTGCTTTTTCCACAAGGTCTTTACTAGACTTATTCATTTCTTTTGCTAGTTCATAAATTCGTTTATTGCTCATGCAATCACCTTCCTAACCTTCAATTAGCTCCTTGGTTTTCTTCGCAAATCCGTTATCCAGGATCCCAAATACTTTGCGAGGTCTTCCGATCATCTGCGTGATTTCCGCTTCAGAAAATAGCTCAAAGCAAGGAACTTCATAGTATGAACTCTTATCTTTAATCTTTTTCTTCGTGTTTTCACTTGCATCATTCGCGACAAAGACGATTTTGGCTTTGTTTCTGCGGATATCTGCAATCGTTAGCTCTTCGCCCGTGACTAGTTTGCCAGCGCGCATCGCTAATCCAATGAGATTCATGGCTTTTTGCCGATTGACTTCTCTCATTTACCAAATAGCTCTTTTCGTGCTTTTTGGTGTGTAACATACTCTAATAATTCTTGATAAAATTCATCAGTCAAACTCGTTTCAAGTGCTCGATCGAGAATTTTTTTATCCCAAGCTTGTTGTACTTCATCTGGCTCAAGTGAGACATACGCGCCTCGTCCTGGCATTTTCCCAGTTGGATCGATTGATACTTCTCCTTCTTTCGAACGAGTAATACGAATCATCTCTTTTTTTGGTTTCATTTCACCTGAAACGACAGATTTGCGTAAAGGGATTTTCCTTTGTTTCATCTCTTTGCCTCCTAAGCTATCTGTTAAGCATCTTGGTCTGTTTCTTCGATAGTTTTTTCATCGTTGAATGCGATTGTTTCATATTCGTCATCTGTTAAATCAGATTGGATGATTGCTTCATCGTGTGCTTCTGCCACTGATTCATCATTTGCATCTTCAGTTTTATTTGCTTGTTCTTCATAATATGCAGCCATGTCTGACTCTGACTTGATGTCGATCTTATGGTTCGTTAATTTTGCAGCTAATCGTGCATTTTGACCACGTTTACCGATGGCCAATGATAATTGATAATCAGGAACAACGACTGTACAAGCTTTTGGATTTTGTTCATCAAAGATGACATCCATGACTTGCGCTGGGTTCAATGCATTGGCGATGAATACTGCTGGATCTTCGTCCCATTCAACGATATCCATGTTTTCACCTTTTAATTCATTGACGATTGCTTGGACACGTTGCCCTTTCGGACCAACACAAGTTCCTACTGCATCGATATTTTCATCATTTGAGCGTACAGCAACTTTAGAACGGTCACCCGCTTCTCTTGCGACACTGACGATCTCAACGATACCATCGTATACTTCTGGTACTTCTTGTTCAAACAAACGTTTTAAAAGATCTGGATGGCTACGACTAACAAAAACTTGAGGACCTTTTGAAGTATTTTCTACTCGAGAAACATACACTTTGATCCGATCATGCGGTTGATAGAATTCATTCGGCATTTGATCTTGTTTAGATAACACTGCTTCGATTTTTCCAAGATTCACGTAAATGTAACGTTTATCTTGACGTTCAACGATTCCTTGCATGATATCTTTTTCATATGCACTGAACTCATTATAGATAATTGTTCTTTCTGCTTCTCTCACACGTTGCAAGATTACTTGTTTCGCTGTTTGCGCAGCAATGCGGCCAAAATCTTTTGGTGTAACTTCAAATCGGATCGTGTCGCCGATTTCATATGCTGGATTGATCAAAAGTGCATCTTTCAATGATACTTCCAACTGTGAATCCATGACTTCTTCTGTCACTTCTTTCACTGCATAGACGTGGATTTTCCCTTTCTTCTGGTCAAATTCTACTTCTACGTTTTGTGCTTGACCATAATGGCGTTTATATGCAGAAACTAAAGCTGCTTCTAAAGCGTCAATTACGATTTCTTTTGAAATTCCTTTTTCAGCTTCTAATGCATCTAACGCGTTCAACATTTCTTTACTCATTGTTCTGTTTCCTCTCCGTGATTAAAATTGGATTGCTAAGCGAGCTTTGGCAATGTTTTTTCGGTCAAGAATCAATTCTTTTTCCCGTGTTTTTATGCGTATTTTCAATGTAAGCTGGTCAGCATCAAATGACTGAAGAAATCCTTCAAATTGCTTTTCTCCATCCACTGGTTGGTAGAAAGACACATGGATGTATTCACCTAGTGCTTTTTCATAATCTGTTTCTTTTTTTAGCGGACGTTCTGCTCCTGGAGATGACACCTCTAGGAAATATGCTTGTGGGATTGGATCGGGATCTATTGCATCGAGTTTTTCACTTAATTTTTCACTGACATAGACACATTCTTCAATATCGATTCCACCATCTTTATCAATAAATACTCGCAAGAACCAACTTTTTCCTTCTTTCACAAACTCTACTTCTACAAGTTCAAAATTTTGTTCCTCTAAAATCGGAGTCACCATTTCTGTGACTGTTTCAACGACGCTACTCAAGAATTTCGCCTCCTTAAAAATTGAATCCGTAATTCCATTAAAAAGAGTGAGCGAAAAATCCGCTCACTCACAGTTAGTATCATTACCTATAAATAACTATACCATAATTTCTCTGAAATGACAAGCAAGCTCGCTGTTGCCTACTATAACATATCAAAAAGCGACAATTGATTTTCGTCAGGAAGGTCTTTTAATACGCCATTATCATTCATATATTCAATCAAAGTCTTGGATACTTTTCCTCGTGTAGCCAGATCTTCTTTTGATAAGAACGGACCATCTTTCCTGGCTTCGACAATCTGTTTTGCCACGTTGGTACCTAAACTTGGTACAGCACGAAATGGCGCAATCAATGTATCTCCTTCGATTACAAAATTGACCGCATCTGATTTATACAAATCGATCATCCCGAATTTAAAGCCACGTTCTAACATTTCATTGGCCAATTCAAGTACTGTCAATTGATTTTTTTCTTTCACAGAGGCATCCATTCCTTTGTCTGTGATCTCTTTCATGGCTTGTTTGACTGCATCTTTTCCTTTGCACATGGAAACAAGATCAAAATCATCGGCACGAACAGAGAAGTACGCACAATAGTAAAGAATAGGGAAATATACTTTAAAATATGCTACACGTAATGCCATCAATACATACGCAGCCGCATGGGCTTTCGGGAACATGTACTTGATTTTTGAACAAGAATCAATATACCAATCTGGTACATTATTTTCTTTCATCGCATTTAAATATGTCTCACGAAGTTCATCTGGGATTTTGTTCCACAGTCCCTTACGCACGGTTTCCATGATTTTAAATGCCATCCCACTGTCTAATCCGGCATGGATCAGATAGACCATGATGTCATCCCGACAACCAATTACTTCCGCTAGTGTCGCATCCCCACGTTTGATCAATTCTTCCGCATTTCCAAGCCAAACATCTGTCCCATGAGAGAGTCCAGAGATTTGCAGTAATTCAGCGAAAGTAGTTGGATGGGTTTCTTCCAGCATCCCACGAACAAAACGAGTCCCGAATTCGGGGATTCCTAGTGTACCTGTTTTAGAGTTGATTTGTTCTTGTGTCACGTTCAAGACTTCCGGTCCGGCAAATATCCGCATCACTTCTGGATCATCTGTAGGGATCGTTTGTGGATCGATCCCAGATAGATCTTGGAGCATCCGAATAACAGTCGGGTCATCATGTCCAAGAATATCAAGTTTCAATACATTATCATGGATCGAGTGGAAATCAAAGTGGGTCGTTTTCCATTCAGAATTTTGATCATCTGCTGGAAATTGGATGGGGGTGAAATCATAAACATCCATGTAATCAGGAATAACGATGATCCCACCTGGATGCTGACCAGTCGTTCGTTTGACTCCAGTGGCTCCTTTGGCTAAGCGATCGACTTCTGCACTTCGAAATTGCAGATTATGGTCTCTTTCGTAGCCCTTAACAAAGCCATAAGCCGTTTTATCTGCCACCGTACCAATTGTTCCAGCACGATAAACATATTCTTCTCCAAATAATACTTTCGTGTAATTATGGGCTTCTGCTTGATAGTCTCCCGAAAAGTTCAAATCGATATCGGGTACTTTATCACCATGAAATCCTAAGAACGTTTCGAAAGGAATATCATGTCCATCTTTGTTCAATCGAGCACCACATTTTGGGCATTTTTTCTCAGGCATATCGAACCCTGAACCATATGTCCCATCCTCATAGAATTCAGAATACTGACATTCTGGACAATAATAATGTGGGGCTAAAGGATTAACTTCGGTGATCCCAGTCATCGTCGCAACAAAACTTGAGCCTACCGATCCGCGAGAACCAACTAAATAGCCATCTTCATTACTTTTGTGTACGAGTTTTTGAGCAATCAGATAGATAACGGAGAACCCATTCCCGTTAATCGAATTCAATTCCTTTTCCAAACGTTTTTGAATGATCTCTGGTAAAGGATCACCATACAGTTGTTTGGCTTTGGTATAACTCAATTCAGAGATTTCTTCTTCAGAACCAGGGATTTTCGGTGTGTAAAGTTCATCTTTCACAGGAATGACTTCTTCACAGCTATCTGCGATTTTATTTGTATTTTCTACAACGATCTCTTTTGCAAGAGATTCACCTAAGAAATTAAAAGCTGTCAACATCTCATCTGTTGTTCGAAAATGGACATCAGGTAGACTGTGACGGTTCAATGGATTGGCACCTCCCATTGAATTGATCAAGATTTTACGATAAATCGCATCTTCCTCATTTAAGTAATGGACATTCCCTGTTGCCACCACTATTTTGTCTAATGACTTCCCTATTTCAACTAAGTTTTGAATAATTTCCTCTAGATCACGTTCATTCTTTACTAATTCTTGTTCTAGCAAAGGTGCATAGACTGCTTTTGGCATCACTTCGATATAATCATAAAACTTCGCACGATTTCTTGCCTCTTCGACTCCTTTTTGCATCATCGCTTCAAAGATTTCGCCTTTATCACAGGCAGAGCCAATCAATAGGTCATCACGTAATTTATTTAATTGTGACCGTGGGATTCGTGGGACACGTTCAAAATATTCCACGTTAGACATCGAGATCAATTTGAACAAGTCCTTTAACCCGTCTTGATTTTTGGCAATCAGCGTTGCATGGAAAGGTCTTGCTCGTTTATAGGAGTCTCCCTCCCCAATATGTGCATTCAGTTGGTCGTGGTAAAACATGTCATGGTTTTCCATCGCTTCCTTGATAAAGATCCACGCAAGATGACCAGTAGCTTCTGCATCATAAATCGCCCGGTGATGTTGTTCCAAACTGACACCAAATTTCTTAGACAGTACACCCAACCCGAAACGTTTGAATTGAGGATAGAGATAGCGAGCTAATTCTAACGTATCGATTACGGGGTTAGGCGCTTCTGGTATGCCATATTTTGCATAGCTTGTATTTAAAAATCCCATATCGAACGCCGCATTATGCGCTACAAGTATGGTATCTTTTGAGAATTCAAGAAATAGCCGTAAGACTTCTTCTTCCGATTTTGAACCACGTACCATTTCATCGGTAATCCCTGTCAAATCAACAGTTGTTCGTGAAAGTGGATGGCCTGGATCGATGAATTCATCAAAACTAGCAATCACATTTCCTTTGTACATCTTAACCGCAGCTAGTTCGATGATCGTATCGTAAACAGCGGATAGCCCCGTTGTTTCCACGTCAAATACTACATAAGTTCCTTCACTTAAGGATTCATGCACATCATTGTAGGCAATCGGCACGCCATCATCCACAACATTTGCTTCTACCCCATACAAAATTTTCACGCCAGCTTTTTTCCCTGCGCTATGTGCTTCAGGAAATGCCTGTGCGCCGCCATGATCCGTAATGGCAATGGCACGATGGCCCCATTTTCCTGCTTGAGCCACGATATCCGCAATATTATTTGTTGCGTCCATCGTACTCATTTTACTATGGACATGTAACTCTACTCGTTTTTCACCTTCTGGCGCATAATCTTTTCGTGGAGCATGTTTCACTTCTACGATATCCTGTGCATTCATCACTAAGTCACGAACAAAGGTATCTTCTTGGATACTCCCTCTGACTTTCAACCAACTACCTGTGCTGATTGCTTCAAATATTTGTTCATCTTTTTCATTGTTTGAGAATTTTTTGACGATGAAGGACGACGTATAATCAGTGATTTTCAAGGTTAAGATTTTTCGTTTTGAGCGAAGCTCACGTACTTCTTTATCAAATACATACCCTTCTAATGTCACACGACGCTCTTCTTCTACAATATTTACCATTGGTGTAGTTGGTTCATCCGTAGGAATATTTCGTCCCAATTGGATTGGTCCGTCTAAAGCAGGCAACTGCTCTTTCTTTTCTTTTTTCTTTTGTTCATGGACGATCAAGCTTTCTGCCGCTTGCTTCATAAAGGCTTCTGCTTGTTCTTGTTTCCGTTCTTCAAACAGTTTTAACACACGTTCTGCTTGTTGCTCGTCTACTTCTGGCTCGATCCTAAATTTAGGAAATCCGTAGCTGACAAATAAAGACTCTACTAATGGCAAATATTGTTGCTTCAAATAGCTGAGTGCGCCAGTACTGTCGACAGGCAAGATGATTTTATGTTCCTTTAGTATTGGAACTTGTGTTTTTAAGACTTGTTGTGCAAGGGGTGTATCACATTGTTGGCTTTCCAATGCTTGTGCCCAATAATCTTGTAACAACTGTTCGTCAAATTGTTGATTTTCTGCCTTTATATTTAGTTTTACTTGTGCAATATCATGAAAGGCCAATGTCACATGTTGCACTAACGAACGATAAAGCATGATCGGTAAAATTTGAGAAAAGTGTAGCGTAAATTCCCATAAGCGTGATTTACGATGAACGACTACTCGTTCCACTTCGCCAGAAGAAATCAGAGGATGCTGTTTATCCGCTTCTTCCAGTTGGATCTGTTCCAGTAGTTTTTCAAATAACTCTCGTTTTTCTGACAAAACCATACGCCCTTTCTGATGAGAAACAATTAAAAAGCTTTTTTGTTCTCTTCTTTTTTCAGTACTATCTAGTATACTCGTTTTTTATTGATTTTACATTAAAAAATAAGGATGACAAAAGTGGGGTACCTAAAAGAACAAGAAAAAATCGATGAAAACTGCTTTTCAAATTTTTGAGAATTTTGACTTCTTCTAAGAGACTACTTCTTTTCCGCCGTTTACTCGGGTTTAGAGAATGTGGGACAAATCTAAAAATAAGTTTTGCTATAGACTCTCGAATAAACAAAAGTCCAAAAATCAGGTTTTTCGGAAATTTCAAAAAAAACGAGCAATACAAAAAACGTATTGTTCGTTTTTTCTCCAATTTCTCAAGCCTAAATGACTTTTATCTCAATCTCTTCGTTTATCATTTATTGATTTAATAAGATTGGTAGTGTATTGGCTAATTCTTCCTTACGGACTTCAACCATTTCACCTGTTTTCTTGATTTTCACTTCTACGATCCCATCAACTGCTTTTTTACCGATCGTGATTCTGATTGGACAACCGATCAAATCGGAATCTGCGAATTTCACACCTGCACGTTCGTTGCGGTCATCAACCAATACTTGGTAACCGGCTTCTGTCATCGCTTGCTCCACTTCGTTTGTCAAGTTTGTTTGATTTTCGTCTTTCAGATTCATTTGAACGACATGCAGATCGAATGGTGCAATCCCTTTTGGCCAATTGATGCCATTTTCATCAGAATTTTGTTCAACGATTGCAGAAAGTAAACGACTGACGCCGATTCCATAGCAACCCATGATCACAAATTTTTCACGACCATTCTCATCTAAAACAGTTGCTCCCATTGACTCACTGTAGCGCGTGCCTAACTTGAAGATGTGTCCGATCTCGATTCCGCGAGTAAAGGCCAACACACCATTATTGTCTGGAGATGGATCACCTTCTTGCACAAAACGCAGATCTTCATACGAAAGGACTGTAAAATCTCTTTCTGGATTGACATTGATATAATGATAACCTGTTTCATTAGCACCAGTAATAGCATTTGCAAGGTCTTGGACATGTCGGTCAGCATAGACCTTCACATCTTCTGATACGCCCACTGGACCAACAGAACCAAAATCAGCACCTAAAAATTTCGTTGCATCTTCTTCTGTTGCTTCTTCTAGGAAGTCAACGCCTAAGAAGTTCTTCAATTTGACATCATTCACTTCATGATCTCCGCGAACTAGCACAAGTACAGGTTCTTCATCCGCCATGAACAAAACAGATTTGATGATTTTTTGTGGTTCTGTCTCAAAGAAAGCTGCTACTTCTTCAATTGTTTTAACATCAGGTGTAGCTTTCTTTTCCAGTTCAAGTTGCGTTTCATGTGATTTTTTAGAAACATAATAGCTCGTCGCCATTTCTAAGTTTGCTGCATAATCACTTTCAGTTGAATAACAGATCGTATCTTCACCGATTTCTGATATTGCCATGAACTCTTTTGAATCTTTCCCGCCCATTGCACCACCGTCACCGATGATTGCTCGGAATTCAAGTCCACAGCGTTTAAAGATTTCAGTATAAGCTTTTTCGTAGTCTTTGTACGCTTCATCTAGACTTTCTTCAGAAGCATGGAATGAGTAAGCATCTTTCATGATGAATTCCCGACCACGTAATAAACCGAAACGAGGACGTTTTTCATCTCGGTATTTTGTTTGGATCTGATAAAGATTCAATGGTAATTTTTTATATGAATTGATTTCATTACGAATCAAATCAGTAAATGTTTCTTCATGTGTTGGGCCTAAGATCATTTTACGATCATTACGATCATTTAGACGATACAAGTTTGGGCCATATGTTTCATAACGACCGGATTCTTCCCACAATTCTGCTGGTAAAATCGCCGGCATCAACATTTCAACTGCGCCGATCTTTTCAAATTCTTCTCGCATGATCGCTTTTAGTTTTTCTAACACACGATTTGCTAGTGGTAAATAAGAGTAGATTCCTGCAGATACTTGACGAATGTATCCAGCTCTCAATAAAATTTGATGACTTAATACTTCTGCATCATTTGGAACCTCTCTTAACGTAGGAATCAACATTTTTGATTGTCTCATTCTATATACTCCTCTATTCCTCAATAATAATCTATCGTTTGTAATTATACCCTATTTGTCAACTTTTTTAGAAAAAGAATCGTTGAATATCATTCCAAGTGACCAATACCATCAATAGCATCAATAACCCAAATCCTGCCAAAGTGATAAAGCCTTCTTTTTCTTGACTGAGAGGTTTTCCTCTCACACCTTCAAAGATGTTCAAGACGATTTTCCCACCATCTAATGCAGGAATCGGCAGTAAATTAACGATTCCTAGATTCATAGAAAGCAGGGCCATCAAGCTAATGACAGTCATCACACCTTGATTAGCAGCTTCAGAAGAAAGCTGGAACATCATCACGGGTCCACCTAATTTATCTAAGCTAAAGCCTGTGAACAATGAGCCTAACGCTTTGAATATCTCCATTGAACTACTGAATGCTCGACGGGCTCCACCAACTATTTTATCCAAAAAGCCAGTCTTCATTGGTGCTTGAATCCCTAGTTGGCCGACTTCTTTCCCATTGGCTTCAACTGCTTTCGGTGTTACGTCAAGCTGCTGTGTTTTGCCGTCACGTCTTACTTCAACATCTAATTTTTTTCCAGGATTTTCGGTGATCTCTGACGTCAAATCGTTCCATGAATGAACAGACTTGCCATCAATCGATACTATTTCATCATTTTCTTTCAACCCAGCAGCTGCGGCTGCGCCATTCGGCAAGACTTTTCCAATTTGATTGGTATCCGTTACTTGCACGCCACCTTGCATGAACGCAAGGATAATGAACAACAGGATCGCTAAAATAAAATTATTCATCGGCCCAGCGAAATTAGTCAGCATCCGTTGCCATAATTTCGCTGACTGGAATTGAACATCTCTAGGCGCAATTCGGATCTCTGTACCGTCCGCTTCAATGATGGACGCATCGTGTTCGACGTGATAGGTGACTTCCTGTGTTTCATCTCCATTCACATAACCTGTGATCGTTAAGTCGTCTTCAAGATCGTATGCGATCAATTCTAATGGAATCCCATTGGGCAGTTGCACTTTTTTGCTTACATTGATTTTCTCCACGATACCATCAGAATTTAACAAAAGAGATAACGGCATTCCAGGGGCCATTTCTGTTTCATCGTCTCCGTTTCCTGCCATTCTCACATAACCGCCGATCGGCAATAAACGCAATGTATAGGTAGTTCCGTCCTTTGCTTGGTGTCCATAGATTTTCGGACCCATTCCAATAGCAAACTCACGAACGAGAATTCCTGATCGTTTCGCAAAGAAGAAATGTCCAAACTCATGTACAATGACCAAAATACCGAAGACAATAATAAATGTGATAATTGTTTTCATTTTGCATTCTCCTTTACACGCTTTTCCTTTAACATTGAAACTCTTGATAAATAAAACACTTTAATTTTACCATATTATCAGCTGTTCACCAATAGTATCAGTGAGTTATAGAGAAAAAATCGGCCTTTGCTTTTAGTTTATTAAAATAACCACTTCGCTCTTATCAACTAGTCACATCATCTACAGTAACTAGGTTTCTAAAAACGATTTGTATCTAAAACTAAAGCAAAGACCCATAGCTTCTTATTAAATTAATCCAAATAAATGCATGATCGGAAAGACGAACAACAGACTATCGAATCGGTCTAAGATTCCCCCATGCCCCGGTAAAATATTGCCAGAATCTTTTACATCATAGTGTCGTTTGATCGATGATTCGACTAGATCACCAAACTGGCCAACAATCGATAACAGGATCGTTAACAACAACATGACAAATAGTCCATGGCCAAACAATTCAGTCGACGGATAGAGTAAAAAGTAAAGAATAGCAACTACTAAAGCACTCCCAATACCGCCTAATGCGCCTTCAATGGTTTTGTTCGGTGAGACATCTGGACTTAATTTATGCTTTCCGTATTTTCGTCCGACCATATAGGCACCGATGTCGGTTGCCCAAACAATGAACAGACCAAATAGCAAAACAGGCAGTCCTTCTGTCCGCGCATTGACAAAATTCTGGAAGCCCATCCCAACATATAAACTCACGATTACTGGAAAGCCAGCTTCATCTATCGTATACGTATTTTTGGAAATGACTGCGGTGCCTAATAAGATCATCACAATCAGATAAAACAACATAAATGTATCCGTACCTTCTGATAAAAAGAAAAACCAACGTTCTTTAGGTAATACTAAAACAACTGCGCCAATCGCTGCTAATATCCCTTCAAAACTTAATAATGTCAATCCTTTCATCCTAAACAACTCATATACTCCGATAACAGCTAATAGAGCTGCTACTAATTCAACAGCCAGGCCCCCTAGCCAAAGAATCGGGATAAATAACGCCAATGCTACGACAGCAGTGATCACTCGTTGTCTCATGACTGATCTCCTTCTTTCTCCTTGTTTTTCACACCGCCAAAACGACGATCTCTATTTTGAAATGAAGCAATCGCCTCTTCTAGATGTGCTCCATCAAAATCAGGCCATAATGCTTTGGTAAAGTACAATTCACTATAGGCAAGTTGCCAAAGTAAAAAGTTGCTGATTCTTTCTTCTCCGCTTGTCCGAATGACAAGTTCAGGATCTCGAAGTTCAGTTGGTAAAAAACCCGTCATGAGATGTTCAGCAATCAGTGTATCATCGATCTCTTCAATTGATTTTTCTTCATTTTTGACTTCAGTAGCAATTGCTTTGACAGCCGTCACGATTTCCGCTCTACTTCCGTAGTTCAAAGCAAAGTTGAGTACCATCCCTGTATTGTCTTTTGTTTGTTCGATCGCACGTTTCACTGCATCCTGTGTATGTTCAGGTAATAGATCTTCATACCCCATCACATGGACCTTCACATTTTCCTTGATCAGCTCAGGTACAAATGTATCAAAAAAGTCAACGGGAAGCTGCATCAAAAAGCTTACTTCATCCTTGGGCCTTTTCCAGTTTTCTGTGGAGAACGCATAAAGAGTCAATACTTTGACGCCTAATCTGGATGCTTGTTTTGTTACTTTTTTTACTGTTTCCATACCTTCTTTATGTCCAGCCACACGAGGCAATCGTCGGTTTTGTGCCCATCGCCCATTGCCATCCATAATGATTGCTATGTGTTGCGGAATTGGGCCATCACTATTGAAACGAAGCTCACTTTTTTCTTGAATATATTTGTTTTTTTGCGGAAAAAAACGTAACATTCTTTTTCCTCCTATACTAAAAAATTACCACTATCTCTGCTATTATAGCAATATATATAGTCATTTCCTACGGTCTAGCGGTTTTTTTTCTTTTTTTCACTAAGATTTTTCATTTTTTTAACTTTTGATTGCTATTTATAAAATAAAGAAGCCACTTCTCTTATCAAAGTTTCTCTTTTACACTTCCTATTGAGTAGTGCCAGAACTTCAAAAAGAAAGCTGGTTCCTCTCGTTAACAGCTTTCACTATTGGCGAGATGAGCCAGCTTTTTCTACTCTCTGATCGATACACTGATCAAGAGACTCTTAGTTAAAAAAACATCGATTGATTTTTAAATAACACTTAAACTTCTAATAGTTCTTTTTCTTTTTCAGCAGCGATTTTATCTACTTCTTTGATACTATTGTCAGTCAAGGTCTGTACTTCTTTTTCTAGACCACGTAGATCATCTTCTGTGATGTCTCCATTTTTTTGTTGTTTTTTATATTCATCAATTGCGTCACGACGAATATTACGTACAGCGATTTTTGCATTTTCTGCTTCTTTTTTTACGTCTTTCGCTAATTCTTTACGACGTTCTTCTGTTAATTGCGGAATCACTAAACGGATCACATTCCCATCATTTGTTGGGCTGATACCGATATCACTTGTCATGATTGCTTTTTCTACATCTTGAAGAATACTTTTATCAAATGGTGTGATCATCAAAATGCGTGCTTCTGGAATTTGGATAGAAGCCATTTGGTTTAGTGGTGTAGGTACTCCGTAATAATTTACAGTGATACGGTCCAATAAGCTTGCATTGGCACGTCCTGCACGGATCTGTCCTAATTCACGTTGTAGATTTTGTGCTGCTTTATGCATTTTTTCTTTTGCTTCTGTCATAATTGCATCTGCCATTTTTATTTCCCCCTAACTGTAGTTCCGATATTTTCGCCTAAGATAGCGCGTCGGATATTTCCATGTTCATTCAAATTGAAGACAAGTAGTGGAATATCATTGTCCATGCTCAATGAGCTGGCAGTTGAATCCATCACTTGCAATCCTTTTGAGATAACTTCTAAATGAGTCAATTCTTCAAATTTAACTGCGTTGGCATCCACTTTTGGATCAGCTGAATAAACACCGTCAACATTGTTTTTAGCCATTAAAATAACGTCAGCTCCGATTTCAGCTGCTCGTAGTGCTGCTGTAGTATCTGTTGAAAAGTAAGGATTCCCTGTACCACCTGCAAAAATGACGATCCGTCCCTTTTCTAAATGACGTTCTGCTTTTCTGCGGATATAAGGTTCCGCGATCTGGCGCATTTCGATTGAAGTTTGTACACGCGTTGGTACACCAACATTTTCTAACGTGTCTTGTAATGCTAAGGCATTCATCACCGTTGCCAGCATACCCATGTAATCTGCTTGAGCACGTTCCATCCCCATTTGAGCACCGATCTGTCCGCGCCAAATATTACCGCCACCAACAACGATTGCCATTTCAACGCCTAGTTCGTGCACCTCTTTGATTTCTTGGATAATTTCTTTGATGACTGGCGGTTTAATACCAAACCCTTCATCTCCAGCTAAAGCTTCTCCACTTAATTTTAAGACTACACGCTGATATTTCGGTGTGACCATGTTCATTCCTCCAATATTTTCTATTGCTATTTTACCATAACCAGATAATTTAGCCACTAAAGTCGAGCATTTTCTTTCTATGCCTAAAAAAAAGAGCTGTGACATACGTCGCTGCTCCTTGTTAAATTTCAGCTAAGCGTTGTTTCTAAACATCAGCTTCCAAGAACGATTCTTGAAAAGCTTTGATGTTTAGAGAACAGACGCTAAATAACTCTTGTGAATTATTTTTTCACTTGACTCATTACTTCTTCTACAAAGTTGTCTTCGCGTTTTTCGATACCTTCGCCGACTTCGAAACGTACGAATGTTTTCACAGTAGCACCTTTAGATGCAACATATTTTTCAACAGTCATATCAGGATCTTTAACGAAAGGTTGGTCAACCAATGCGATTTCTGCTTTGAATTTCTTCAAGCGGCCTTCAACCATTTTTTCAACGATTTTTGCAGGTTTGCCTTCGTTAAGTGCTTGTTCAGTAAGAACAGTTTTTTCATGTTCTAATTCTTCTTCTGGGATTTGAGTTTCGTTTACGTAACGAGGGTTGATAGCTGCTACGTGCATTGCTACATCTCTGGCAACAGTTTCGTCAGTTGTACCTTCCAAAACAGTTAATACAGCGATACGTCCGCCCATGTGTAAGTAGCCACCGAATGCTGCATTGTCATCTTTTTCAACAACTTCGAAACGACGGAAGCTGATTTTTTCACCGATAACTTGCGTTGCTTCGATCAAATCAGATTCGATTGTTCCTTTTTCTGTTTTGATTTTCATAGCTGCATCCATGTCTGCAGGTTTGTTTTCTGCAACAAGTTCAGCGATTTCTTTTACTAAATCTTGGAACATTTCATTTTTAGAAACAAAGTCAGTTTCTGAGTTTACTTCAACGATTGCAGCAGTGTTACCTTTCACTGCTACTGAAGCTAAACCTTCTGCTGCGATACGGTCATTTTTCTTCGCTGCTTTAGCCATTCCTTTTTCACGTAAAAGATCAACTGCTTTTTCCATGTCGCCTTCTACTTCAACTAATGCTCTTTTCGCATCCATCATACCTACGCCTGTCATTTCGCGTAGTTCTTTTACCATTTTAGCTGTTACGTCTGCCATTTTTTGTATCCTCCTGTATTTTCTTTTTAAAAAAAGCTGTTTCAAAGGAGAGTGAGGCTTGTCGCCTAGCCTTTGAAACAGCTCCATCATTTAAGAATTATTCTGCTGAAGAGTTGTCGCCTTCAACAACGTCAACGATTTCTTCGATTGATGTTGCAGTGTTTTCTGCTACAAAATCTTCTTCAACTACTTGATCTTCACCTTGGTTTCCTTCGATGAATGCATCAGCCATTTTTGAAGTGATCAATTTAACGGCACGGATTGCATCGTCATTTGAAGGGATAACTACGTCGATTTCATCTGGATCGCAGTTTGTATCAACCATAGCTACGATAGGGATATTTAATTTATGCGCTTCTTGAACAGCGATACGTTCTTTACGAGGGTCAACGATGTACATTACATCTGGAATTCTTGGCATATCAGCGATACCGCCTAAGAATTTTTCAAGACGTTCACGTTGTTTGTTCAAACCAGCAACTTCTTTTTTAGGTAGAACTTCAAAAGTTCCGTCTTCTTCCATTGCATTGATTTGTTTCAAACGGCTGATACGTTTTTGGATTGTATCCCAGTTAGTCAATGTTCCACCTAACCAACGATGGTTAACGTAGTATTGTCCAGCACGTGTTGCTTCATCTTTGATTGCTTCTTGTGCTTGTTTTTTAGTACCTACAAATAAAGCTACGCCGCCTTCTTCTGCAACGTTTTTCATGTAGTCGTAAGCTGCATCTACTAACTTAACTGTTTTTTGTAAGTCGATGATGTAGATTCCGTTTCTTTCTGTGAAGATATATTTCTTCATTTTTGGGTTCCAGCGACGTGTTTGGTGACCAAAGTGTACGCCAGCTTCTAGTAATTGTTTCATTGAAATTACTGCCATTTTTTGTTTCCTCCGATTTGGTTTTATTTTCCCTCTTCTTGTCTTCTACCTCGCTGACAAACTTTTGCAAGCACCTATCAACGATCCAACGAGAATGTGGATTTATTGATGCAGTTCAGCATCCTCGAGTATTATACAAGCAACTGACTTGCTACGCAATACTTAATAAGGATTTTCTGCTCAACATTCAATATTTTACCTGATATACTGTTAAATATCAAGAAAAATCTCATTCTTTATTTATAACTTTTAATCTTCCTGTTTTAAAATGATAGCGCAACCATAAAAGGAGCCTTATTTACTAGAGTTATCTCATAAAACAAATTATTATTGGGAAATTCTTTTATTTTTTGATATGATACATGTGAAATCTTTCGTAAAGGAGAAAGAATATGCGTAAAGCTGAGCGACATTTATTGATTAAACAGGTGATCGATGAATTTACGATCCGTACACAAGAAGAATTGTTAGCAAAATTGAGTGACTACGGTGTTAATGCTACTCAAGCAACGATTTCTCGCGATATCCGTGATTTAAAAATCGTCAAAGCCCCTGACGAGAATGGCATTTCACGCTTTGTGTTCTTTCAGGGAAAAGAAGGATCAGAAGCAAAAAACGAGGATGAAAAACGGCTGATCCAAATGATCGAAGATATTGTTTTAAAAGTGGAACGCGTCCACTTTTTGACAATCGTTCATACTTTACCGGACAACGCCCCTCTTTTCGCTGCTGTGTTGGATGAAATCAAACCACCTCACATCGTTAGCACAATTGCCGGGTTCGATACTACGATCATCATTTCTCAAAACGAAGCGGATGCACAATTAGTTGAAGACTTTTTACATCATCCAAAAGATGCATCTATTTTTTAGTTCAGTAAGGGCTTATTGTATTTAGGATGTCCGTTCTCCCCTTGCTTACCTCATTCAAAAGAGCCGTCCATCACAAACTAGAGGGTCGTGATGGACGGCTTTTTTTGGCTATTTAAAACAAAAACATTTGATTCACTCATCTGTTCTTCTGATGAGTTTTGGTACTTTCTAATGGAATCGTGCCTTTTTACATTTTATCTGGCGCATGTAGACCAAGTAAGCGTAAATCTTCTTTCAAAAGCACTGATACTGCATACACAAGAGCTAAGCGAGATTCTTTTTGATCATCCTCCGCCAAGATTTTTGTATGTGCGTAATATTTATTGAACGCTTGTGCTAATTTGATTGCATGTTTTGCGATGATTGAAGGTTCATATTTTTCACCAGCTGATAGTACTGTTTCTGGATATTTTTGGATCAGCTTCACTACTTCCCAGCTATTTTCATCATCTAATGCATATGTGTGTTCTTCTGATGGTTTAAATCCTGCTTTTTCCATCAAGCTGATGGCACGAGCATGTGTATATTGTACATATGGGCCAGTTTCACCTTCAAAACGAACAACTTCTTCAAGATTGAAGTCAAAGGTATTCAAACGATCATTTTTTAAATCATGGAAAATAACCGCGCCTACCCCAACTTGTTTAGCTACAACATCTTTATTTGCCAGATCAGGATTTTTCTCACTGATTTGTTCTTTTGCTGATTGAATTGCTTCATTAAGCACTTCTTCCAATAAAACGATCTTTCCTTTACGTGTTGATAATTTCTTACCACCTTGAGTGATCAATCCAAATGGAATATGATGCATATCATCTGACCAGTCAAATCCTAATTCTTTCAAGACAGCTTTTAATTGTTTGAAATGGTAACTTTGTTCATTCCCAACAACGTATAGAGATTGCTTGAAGTCATACGTACGTTTGCGATAAAGAGCAGCTGCCAAATCACGAGTGATGTATAGCGTTGCACCATCTGATTTTTTGATCAGTGCTGGATTCAAATCGTATTCTGAAAGGTCAACGATTTCCGCACCTTTATCTTCGTTCAATAAATGTTTTTCTTCTAAAAGTTCAACGATCTCATCCATCTTATCATTGTAGAATGCTTCTCCATTCAATGAATCAAAGCGAACTTCTAACAGGTCATAGATTTTGTTGAACTCTTTCATTGACTCATCGCGGAACCATTGCCATAGTTCGATTGCTTCTTTGTCGCCTTCTTCTAAACGTTTGAACCAAGAACGCGCTTCGTCATTCAATTCTGGTTCTGTTTCTGCTACTTCATGGAATTGGACATACAAACGTAATAATTCATTGATTGGTTCAGATTTTACTGCTTCTTCTGATCCCCATTTTTTATAGGCAACGATCAATTTACCAAACTGTGTGCCCCAGTCACCTAGGTGATTGATACGGATTGGTTGATACCCTAATTTTTCCATAATAAATCCAATGGAATTTCCGATAACAGTAGAACGCAAATGTCCCATAGAAATTGGTTTTGCGATATTTGGTGAAGACATGTCGATCGGTACACTTCCATTATTGCCGATCGTGCTGTCTCCGTAGTGTTCTTTTTCTTTTACGACAGAAGCTAGAACATCTTTACTGATCACTGCTTTGTTCATAAAGAAATTCAAATATGGGCCCACAACTTCGATTTTTTCAAAATTAGTTGAATCGATTTTTTCGGCTAAATCTGCCGCGATTTGCTGTGGTGCCTTTCGATAGATTTTTGCTAATGAGAAAGCAGGAAATGCCACATCTCCATGATCCGCAGATTTTGGATTTTCCAATAGTTTCTCTACTTCTTCGAGTGTTAAATCTTCTTTAACGACATCATAAACGGCTTTTGCAACCACATCTTTATTGTTCATTTGACTTCCTCCTATTGATACTTGGTTTGCTAAAAACAAAAAAAATCTCTAGTAATTATACATGTATAATTACTAGAGACGAGTTATCCCGCGGTACCACTCCAATTGTCCTATTCTTTAGGACCCACTTTATCTGTTAACGGCAGATGACCGTCTGTCTCAGACAGAGTTCTCCAAGTGCGCTTCATTGTATTTTCTTCGTTTGGCTTCCACCAGCTCCAAACTCGCTTTGATCAGATCTATACAATTACTCTCTTGTTCAGCAAACTGTAACTTATTAAACTTAACATGAATTATAACAGATAAAAAAATTAATGGCTAGGATTTCTTATAAAAAAATGTCCAGAAGGCCTAAAGGAGAATAAATTCCGACTGGACATTTTTTAGCAAAGTGAATGTTCTAAGGAGTCTCAATTGCTCTTACGCAGTTCATTTGTCTGCTACAATGATCGTTCCTTCTTCAGATGCTAGAAGATTTTCAATGTTCTCTAGTGAAGTAATGATAGCCTTCCCATCTGGTTTTGCTTCAACAAATGCAATGGCTGCTTCAACTTTAGGCAACATACTTCCTGGTGCAAATTGATTTTCATCAATATATTGTTTCATTTCTGATACTGTAACAGTTTCCAGTTTCTTTTGATCTGGTTTTTGATAATTTACATAGACATTATCGACACCTGTCAAAACAATCAATAGATCTGCATCAATGATCTCCGCTAACTTTTCAGAGGCAAAATCTTTATCGATGACTGCTTCTCTTCCTTCAAGACCAGTGGCTGTTTCTACCACTGGGATACCTCCGCCACCAACAGAAACAGTGATGACACCTTGTTCAACTAGTGCTTTGATAACTCGAGCTTCTTTGATTGAGATTGGTTTAGGGGAAGCAACCACTTTTCTCCATCCACGGCCTGCATCTTCTTTAAAGGTAGCAGCTGAGTCTGATTCCATTTGGCCTTTTGCTTCTTCTTCGGTGAAGAATGGTCCAACAGGCTTCGTTGGATTTTTGAAGGATGGGTCATTTTCATCAACGATTACTTGAGTGACTAAAGAAACAACATCCTTATCGATATTTTTTTCTTTGAGAACTTCACCCATAGCATTTTGCAACCAATAGCCGATAGAACCTTCCGTCATTGCGACACAAGTATCTAAAGGCATTGCTGGAGTTTTTTCTGAATCGGCAGCTTGTTGTTGGATCAATAAATTCCCAACTTGAGGTCCGTTCCCATGTGAGATGATCAGTTCATCTCCTTGTTCAATGAATTTCACTAAATATTTTGCTGTTTCCTTCAGTGCATCTTGTTGTGCTTTTGCGCTAGCATCAGTAGATAAAATTGCGTTGCCTCCTAATGCGACAACTACTTTACGATTGGCCATATTTCGTCTTCCTTTCTTCAGATAATTCTGAATTTTTCCGATGACAAAACAAGCCAGCAATTTGCTACAATGAGGAAAGCTGACTCGTTTTATCGATGAGATGAATGTGGTTAAACGTTAGACACGAGGGATGAACAAGTTTCCAAGTGTCGCTGCCATGATTGCTTTGATCGAATGCATACGATTTTCTGCTTGATCAAATTGGCGAGCATATTTACTGCGGAATACTTCGTCCGTTACTTCCATTTCTGTAATACCAAAACGTTCTTTCATTTGTTCACCGTAAACTGTGTTTGTATCGTGGAATGCTGGTAAGCAGTGTAAGAAAATCAAACGGTCTGTGTTATGTGTTTTTTCAACCATTTCCATGTTGATTTGATAAGGTTTCAACAATTTGATTCTTTCTTCAAATTTATCTTCTTCACCCATTGATACCCAAACATCTGAGTAAAGGACATCTGCTCCGTCCACACCTTTGTCGACGTCATCAGTGATCATTAATTTTGCACCAGATTTAGCAGCGAATCCTTCTGCCATCTTCACGATTTCTTCTTCTGGCTGTAAGTCTTTAGGTGCGACAATACGCATATTTGTTCCTAAAATAGCACCAGTTACAAGCAATGAATTAGCCATGTTGTTACGGCCGTCTCCACAGTAAGCCACTGTAATACCTTCAACAGTTCCAAAGTTTTCTTGGATAGTCAAGAAGTCAGCGATCATTTGCGTTGGGTGCCATTCATCTGTTAAACCATTCCATACAGGTACGCCTGAGAATTCAGCAAGTTCTTCAACCATTTTTTGGCTAAAGCCACGGAATTCAATACCGTCAAACATTCGACCTAATACTTTGGCAGTATCTTCAGTTGATTCTTTTTTGCCTAATTGGATGTCGTTTGCACCAAGATATTCAGGATGTGCACCTAGATCGATTGCTGCAGTAGTAAATGCTGAACGTGTACGAGTAGAAGTTTTTTCGAATAGAAGAGCAATATTTTTCCCTTCTAAGTAGTGATGAGGAATCCCGCGTTTTTTCAAATCTTTTAAGTGTTCAGAAAAATCGATCAAATACTGTAATTCTTCTTTTGTAAAATCTTTTTCTGCTAATAAACTTCTTCCTTGAAATACTGATTCTTTCATAACTAACATTCTCCTTTAGGTTGTTTTATTTAGTTTTTAAAGAGGAAACCCAGCGACAGCTGACAGTTAGACTGCCACTGGGAAACAAACTATTTCAAATCTTCACGTACTAATGGTTGGCTCATGCAGCGAGGACCGCCACGGCCACGTGACAATTCACTTGAATTGATTTCCAACACTTTGATACCATAGCTGCGTAACAATTCGTTAGAAACATAGTTACGGTTGTAAGTCACCACAACTCCAGGAGCGATTGCTAACGTATTTGAGCCGTCATTCCATTGTTCACGAGGAGCAACGATGGCATCGCCATTTCCGGTTGGGATCAAGACTAGATCGTCTAAGCCTAACGCTTCTTTCATTGTCGCATGAAGATCATCTGAGTGACTGATTTTAATGTCATCACCTGCAGGCTCGATCGTAAAGACATCGATTTTTCCTTCTTTGCTTTGGATCGCTGGATGAATCGTGAATTTATCGTGATCAACCATTGTAAATACCGTATCCAAATGCATCATTGCGCGGTTATTTGGAATCTTGATAGCCAATACTTTTTCAAATCCTGAATTTTTTTCGAATAAGTGACGTGCTAATTTTTCTAGCGCTTTGGCACTGGTACGTTGAGAAATCCCGACTGCGACTACTTTATCGCTTAGGATCAATTCATCGCCGCCTTCGATATGATCTGGGTTTTCACGATCTAACCAAACTTCTACCCCTTTGTTAGCGAAGCGAGGATGATGTTTCAAAATATATTCTGTAAACATCGATTCGCGTCGGCGAGCTTCAAATGTCATTTTGTTGACAGTCATCCCATTTCCCATTGATGCGGAAGGGTCGCGAGTGAAGTAAAGGTTTGGCATTGGATCCATATAAAACGGATAATCGTCATCAGCTGATAAGTCGTATAAACTATTTGAACGGACTTCGATATCTTTCGTACGTACCCCAGCCATGATTTTATCTACCATTTCTTGTGTTTCCATTGATAGAAGGAACTCATGAAGACCGTCTCTTACAGCAGCCGATGCAATGTGTGATTCGTCTAACATTTTGTTCAAGAATTGCTCTTTCACATTACCTGCATCGATTGCTTCTGCTGCTAATTTTTCCAGATACAAAGTTTCGACGCCTTCATTTTGCAATGTTTTTGCAAAATTATCATGTTCTTCTTGTGCGATTGGTAGATAGGGAATATCATCGAACAACAAACGGTCCATGATGTCTGGTGTTAAATTTTCCACTTCTTGTCCAGGTCGTTTCAATAAAACTGTCTTTAACTTTCCTATCTCAGAGAAAACGTGAATAGGTTTTTCCATGTTGTGTTGCCTCCTTCGTTTTGATTACATACTTAGAATACAGCCCTTTTGTAATCTCTTTCATAATTTCATCTCATCTAAAACGAGAGTTTTTTCACATTATTAAAGGATAATTAAATAATTAAACGTTTTTACATTTTTTATCAACTTTTCTCTCTTTATTTATACTGAAATCACTATCAAAAAAATATTTATTCATAAAAAAATATTTTTTGAATAAGCTAAAAAATACTTCTTTTTCAATCATGTTAGCGATTACTTTATTAGTGATTATTGTTTTTTATACAGAATAAACAGGTGAAAAACGACATTATTCAAATCGAATGTATAATTTTTACATAATAACAAAAAAATTTTTTTATAAAGAAAAAAAACAGAAATTTTTATCCAAAGTAATAACTTTACTTTTTTCGAAAAAAAAGCCACAATATTAATAGTTAAAAGTAAGGAGCGGAAATTTTATGCGGGTAAATAGAATTGATTTTCACTTTTCAAAACTACGGTATCAACCTGATTTTGAAAACTTTACTGATGATGAATTTGAGCAGATAAAAGAACATGCAATCCTTCGTTCTTATAAAAAGGGACAAATTCTCTTTGATGAAGGAGACGAACGCCAACGTCTCTATATTCTTACAGAAGGTCTAGTTCGTTTAGAACGCTATGATGAAAGCGCCACGTATTATTATTATGACTATGTTGCTGCAAACAACCTCTTTCCTATGTCTGGAATTTTTGAAGAAAGCACTTATACCTACACAGCACAAGCAATGACTGACATCGAGACATTCTCTTTTCCAGTTTCTTTTTACGAAAAAATTGCTAAAAAAAATTCAAAATATCTGATTTATATGATCCATAAATTATCCAAAGTTGTTGAGATGCATGAACTTCGGATTCAAATCGGGTTGACTTCTAGCGCGTTCGACAGAGTGAAACAAAACTTATTTGTTTTAAAAGAAGAGCTAGGTGTTCCTACAGAAGATGGGCATATCCATATTCCTTACCCTATTACATTAAAAGAACTAGCTGTAAATAGTGGTACAACAAGAGAAACGGCAGGACAAGTAATCAAGCAATTAAAGGATTCAGGATTACTGGATTATGAAAAGAAACGATTTACTTTTTGCAAAGCGGCGGTCACGCCGGCATTAAGAGAATAACTATGAAGAGAATATGGGACAAATCTAATGATTAGTTTTGCTACAGACCATAAGTCCGAATAAACAGCGTCCAAAAGTCAGTTTTTTCGGAAATTTCAAAAAAACGAGCAATACAAAAAAACGTATTGTTCGTTTTTTTCTCCAATTTTTCAAATCTAAACGACTTTTATCTCGACCTTTTTTTATCTCAACCATTCAATGTATCGACTACTTCACTTTTTTGAAGAAATAATCGATTACTGGGTTCACCTTACTTACTGCAGTCAAACTGAAATAGATCAAAAATCCCATACTGACTTGGAAAAGGTTTGTAAGTAATGTTGGTGTCATTGGGTAAATACTATCCTTGTTCCCACCATCATGATCACAGCAGAAGAAAAAAATAAACCAATCTACCTTAGGTTTGAAGCAACCATCTGGACCAAATGATGTGCAATCAATTTTTCACTTAACTATTGTACTTTTTTTACCATAGATTCCTGCTAAGCTAAAGGCCTTAATTGTGCTAAACATCCCATATTCAGATAAGGAAGTAGGTAATTTGGATTTTCTCGGATTGATCGATTCCACTCAGAGTTTACAATAATGGGAATGATGCCTATCGTTCGAATACAGAAGCTAATCTATGTATTAGAGAACCTTCATATCTACTTTACTATCATTTCACGATTAAAACCGTGGGCTTTCTCGTTCAGAAGTTCTGTAAATCGACCATTTTATCCTCCGTTCATCGATGATAATAGTAATAATCGTATTCACTGCTTTTCTTCACACCGTTATAAACGATACCTAATATATTGGCTTTTGCAATGGCTAAAAGTTTTTTTGCTTTCAGTAGATCTTTTTTGATCGTTTTTCGCTCACGAACGACTAGCACTACTCCATCTGTTTTGGCTGATAATATTTGGGCATCAGTTACCGAGGCTACAGGTGGCGTATCAAAAATAATCAAGTCATATTGCTTTTTTAGCTCCGCAATGATATCCATCATGCGTTTAGAATCCAACATTTCTGAAGGATTTGGTGGTTTAGGTCCACTTGTCATCACCCATAAATTGTCGATCATCGTTTCAACAATACATTCCTGAATATCCTTTTCTTTGGAGCCTAATAAATTAGTTAATCCATTAATATTTGACAAATGAAATGTTAAAGCAACACTAGGTTTTCTTAAATCCGCATCTACTAGTAAGACTTTCTTTCCACTATTCGCAAAAACTACCGCTAGATTTGCTGAGGTTGTCGACTTCCCTTCACCTGGACCTGATGAAGTAACTACCAATGTTTTCAACTCTTGATCAATTGAAGTAAATTGGATATTTGAGCGTATCGCTCGGTATTGCTCAGGAATCGTAGCCGTTTGATCTGCTACGCTGATCAGCGAAACAGGCATAATCATGTTTTTCTTTTTCATCCAAACGCTCCTTAGACTTGATTTTGTTGTATTCGACTCTCTTTATTTCTTTATTTTCTGTTGTTCTATTTGTTACCTGAACAGCTCGTCCTTTATCAAGTTCTTTACTATTCATTTCGTTGACTGTACCCAAAATAGGAAGTGCAAGTGTTTCTGTAATAAAACGTTCATCTTTGACTGTTTTATCAAGAATTTCCAGTAAAAATACAATTCCTATCCCTAATGCTAGACCAAACAAACCTCCAATAACCATGTTTAATTTTTTATTAGGCGAAACTGGCATCGCATTACTTTGCGCCTGTGAGGTGACTGTTACTCTACTCACATCCAAAACTTCTGTTGCTTTTTCTTTGAAGATCGTTGCAAGAATATTGGAAATAGCAGCTGATTTTTCCGGGTCATCAGTCGTTACCTTTATTTGAAACATCTGAGAATCCGCTGACTGGATGACATTTATCATCTCCGTCAGTTCACTTTTTGTCGCTTGGTAAGTTCTCTCAGACAATAATTTTTCATTTACTGCATTGAGGACGACATCTCCTAAAATCATATCTTTATATGTATTAATCAATAGTACATTCGCATGTACATCTGATTGGAGATTCACAACCGTACTATTATTTTTTGATTGAACGATCAATTCAGTTGATGCACTGAATTTAGGTGTAATAAAAAAATGAGTGACTGCCAATGCCCCTGCCAATCCTACTACTGTAGTCAGGATGATCAGCAATAATCGCTTCTTCAATAAGATGAACATTTCTCCCAAGCTGACCATTTCTTCCATTCTTTCGCCACCTTTTCTACTTAATTTTTGCTGGTTATTGTTTTTCGTCTGGTATATTCACTCCCCCAAAAGCAAATGATACTAATGCATAATATAACTCCCCCCCATTTGATGAACATCAAAATAAAATGATTCACATATGTCGTAAGAAAAAGATAAAGCGGTTTCGAAGAAATCCCTATTCTTTCAACGATTTGGTTTACATATAAAATAAGCGGAAGTGTCACTAACATTAAACTTGAACTACAAAGAATGTATGCTAAATAACGTAATACTCGATGCCAAAAACGTCTATTCAGAGAAAGGATGAACGCAAACAAACTGAAAGATACCGTCAAAGAAAACACAATGAATAAATCGATCATTTTTTTATAAGCAAGCAATTTCTTCCCATATATATTGAGCGAACGCATTTCAATCGCTTGTTGTACAGTAGTTACAGCTGATGCTTGTAGTGTCTCTATCGTCAATTGGACTGGCCCATCAAGTGGATAATTCTTATTTTTTGCATAATCCACAATTTTTTCTTTCACTGTTTGTTGCACTATGCTTGATCCTTTTATTTGAAAAACTGAATCTGAATACAAACTATGAATATAGCTCATGATGTTCTCTTCGACCTGTTTTTCTGTTACTACACTACTCAATACGTTTTCTGGGATATTGCTTCCTCTTCCAAGATCACTTATCGTATGATTAATCTCAGCCGTTACTATTTCAACATAATTTGACGATGCAACAGTATTTTCCATAAATAGTTGATTACATAATGTCATTCTAATGATTGTCAAAGTACACGCAAAATACACACTAAGAGAGCAGAGAAACGCTACGATCATTCTTGCTACTTTTCGCCATTTTTTTTTGCTCATTTTCTATTTTTCCAAAAATAAATTATCCACTTTTATTCTAAATGTTCTGAATAACGAAATACAATTTCCAAAACGTTTAGATGATCTATGTAATAATTAACTTCGGCGAGTCCTCCTTACGCTCTAATCTAACTTGAGAAAAAGCATACCTAAAATTGGGATATTTTTACCCAGATAATCATTTATGTTCTTGAATCAATGGACCTTTTATAAGATCAGCAAAAACGAATAGTCGTTGATCTGTCAGCCCAATACTATCGATGGGATAGCAAGTATAAAGGATCAATTTAGGTTGCTCTTTTTGTGTCAGTAATAATTTGATTTCTTCAGCATTTTTATCAAGCACGGCTATTTTATAAATCTGATAACTATAATCGCCATAACTTGCTATTATTTGGATCACATCGCTTTTTTTTATTGCGATCAATTTACCAAATTCATCTGCATTATGTCCTGCTACTAGAGTAGTCCCCAATTCGCCTGGATAGACCGAACCCATATATTGTCCAGCACCTTGACGTAGTATTTCAGCTGAATCTCCGTAATACAAAGGCACATCCAGACTTACCGAGTCTGCTACTACTCTTCCATATCGATAACCAGCTCGAGGATAAACAATTTGACTGGAAAAAATTGTTTGTTCATTGGTTTCGATCGTTTGCCTGTCTAATTCAGGCAATGTCTGCTCATTTTTTTCAAATTTTGGAAGCTCAGACAGAAGAAATAGTTGTAACGAAGACGAAGTAAAATGAATGACAGGTCGCCCTACGATATATACGAGAGAATAGCCACACAATAAGAAAAGGATTGGGATCACTATCATCCCCCCGATCCTTTTTAATTTTTTTTGTTTTCTATGCAAGTTTTACTTTCTTACCGATTATGAACGCTCCTGTTGCGGTCAATAGCAATAAGCCAATTGCAAGAAAACTAGATATATGTACTGCGCCCGTTTGTTTGATTGGCTGCTCCGAACTAAAAACAGCTGAAGTCGTACCGTCTGGATTTTGAGTGCCTAATTCGACATGCCCCTCATTCCAACTTAGAACAACCAAACCCAACACGTCTGCTGATTCTGTGATAAGTCGCTGAAGTTCTACAACAGAATCTCTCGGAATGCGCTTAATTAATTCATCCAAAGAATGAACATTAGACAAGTCGGTATCTAAATTTTTGATCAACGATTTTGCTTGCCGAATATTATTGATCACAACCAGTGTTTGCGATTCCGCTAAATCATTTTGCTTTAAATAATTTTCTGTTTGTGTGATGTATGTTTCTGGAACTTGAAATTCATTTCCTTGGACTTCAAGTTTCTGAGTTAATTCATCCAAAATCAATTGCTCTTTTACCGAAATAGCCCCAGCAGCAGCTACAGAACTCGTAAAAAAGAAACTCAGTAACACTACTAATACATACTTTCCAACGTTTTTCATTTTGATTGGACCTCCTTTTTTTAAATTTGAAAGGCTTATACCCCCGAAATAAAAAAATAACATATATAAGCATCTCTACAATTTTATATTAGCATATACCTTTCTTTAAGACAATTGGATAAATAACGAATCCAAAAATAACAAACGCAATAAAATAGCTATACACACAAAAAATAAAAATAGAAAATGAATTCCAACTCTTTTTAATAAATCACAACACAAATATTATCAAGTATTATAAAAATAACAACAATTACTTTAAAAAACGGAAAAATAATCGTATTATTTATATAAAAAAACCGAAAGAATCTCATAAAAGACTAAAACTTATCTTATCCTTAGTTTATCTGTTATTTATATTTTATGTACGTATCGATCAGAAATTATTCGAACAAAAATTTCCATATCAAGAAATTTTTATTCCCATTTTTTTGATTTTATTACTTCTTCATTTTTTCTAAAAAACTAATTATTTATATGAGTACTAAGCGCACCTTATTCCATCGTGATAAAAATATTTTGACTAACTATTTCCTTGACCCTCTCAAAGAGAACTAGATCATGAGCACGTTGGTTGTAAATAGCCTGAAAAACGTGACGGATCAACCATCACTAAACCCCTTATAGAAATCATGCTCGTTGAATGAAGTAGAATATAAAAAAGTATGTGGGAAAAATCTAAAAATCAGTTTCGCTACAGACTCTCGAATAAACAAGTCAGGTTTTTCGGAAATTTTAAAAAAAACATACTAAGATTAGAGGGTAAATTCATCGACGGATGAAATTACCCTCTAACGCTCTTTTAAGCGTATAGTTG
>NZ_SPHN01000018.1:0-48969 GCF_005844145.1 Enterococcus sp. BSD2780061688st2 D3 | reverse complement strand
GAAAATATATTAAGTTTGATCAATGAGAGACCGGTAAAACATTGTATAGTATTTTACACAGGATTATGGACTTGACTATGTATCATACAGAATAAAATTTACTTATTTTTGCATATTATCGTTATTTTATTTTTTAATTAATTTATTTTTTCTGTATTAGAAAAACAAGTGTAACTGTAAATATACCCTTTCTTGAATTAAAATTCTTGATCGACTTTAGTCAATAATGATTAGTTTGTTCATCAAACTATGAATCATTTTTCTATTTTTAGTGAAAAAAACTGAAATTTAAAAACCTTATCCTGTCAACTAATTTGAAATATAGTAATAAAAACCTTTATTTAACAAGCTTTTAAAGCTTATTTTTCTGTTACAATAGTCGAGGATTTGTGAAAAAAATGATGAAAACCGAAAGGCGTGTAAAATTTGATTAAATCAGTTGTGTTTGATGTTGATGATACGATGTACGATCAGCAACAACCATTTAGAAATGCGGTAAAAAGAGTCGTTCCGCTTGTTTCGGATGAAGATATGCATCCATTATATATCCGTTTCCGCCATCATAGTGACGAAAATTTCCCTAAAGTAATGGCAGGTAATTGGACATTGGAATACATGCGAGCACACCGGATCAGTCAATCACTCAAAGATTTGGACTATCCCCATATCACTGAAAAAGATGGCCTTTATTTCCAACAAGTTTATGAAGAAGAGTTAGATAATATTTGTCTTCATAAAGAAGTAAAGAAAACATTGGATTTTTTGAAAACAAAAGATGTTCCTCTTGGAATCATCACAAACGGCCCTACTGATCATCAAACAAAAAAATTGAATCAGCTTCAATTAAAAAAATGGATTCCTGCTGAAAACATGATCGTTTCTCAAGCAACAGGTTATCAAAAACCTGAAAAAGAAATTTTTCAACTCGCTGAAAAGCAATTCAATATGACAGCATGTGAAACATTATATGTTGGCGATAACTACGATAACGATGTGCTAGGCGCAAAAAAAGCAGACTGGCAAGCTCTTTGGTTCAACCATCGCGAACGAAAAATTGATGAATCACCAACTTGCGACATCGAAATCACCTCTTTTGATCAATTGTTAGAAACAATGCAAGCTATCTTTAGCTAATGTCGTTATCCTAACTTTATAACGCAAAAAATAAGCCAAATAATCTTTAAAATAGCATTTGCAAGCCAAAAGATAGTCACTCTATCATTTGATTGCACTTCGGGAAAGCTATTTTAGATTATTTGGCTTCATTCATTTTAGTAACTTGTCTTCTAAATCTAACAGTTTATGATACTTCCTATTCTTCCAATTCTCCAACACTGAGGATCATACGAATATCTTCTTCTGTTAATTTAGTCAATTGTTCCTCATTCCCTTGGATGACTTTTTGGAATAATTCTCGTTTCTCTTGTTGCAGAGAATCCATTCGTTCCTCGATCGTTCCTTCTGCGATCATTCGCCACACTTCAACGACATTCTTTTGGCCGATTCGATGGGCTCTACCAGCTGCTTGTTCCTCAATTGCTGGATTCCACCATAAATCGTAAAGAATCACGGTATCTGCACCAGTCAGGTTCAATCCAGTCCCTCCTGCTTTTAACGAAATCAAGAAAACATCTCTTTCTCCTTCATTAAACGCATCGACCATCGTTAAACGATCTTGCGGCTTAGTACTTCCTCTCAAATAGAATGTGGAAAGTCCTAATTCAGCTAATTCCTCTTGCAAAATTGTCAACATTCCTGTGAATTGTGAAAACAATAGGACACGACGATTATTTTCTTTTGCTGCTACAAGTAGATCTTTTACTTGCTCTAATTTGCCAGAACCACCTTGATAATCATCAATGAATAAACGCGGATCACAGCAGATCTGTCGTAATCGAGTCAGTCCTGCTAAAATACCGATTCGATTCTTTTTGAATGTTTCAGAATCCATTGAGGTGATTTCTTCTCTCATTTGACGCAGATAGGCTAGATATACCGTTTTTTGTTCTTCAGTCAATGCTGAGTAAAGGTTCATCTCCGTTTTTTCAGGTAAGTCTTTGAGTACCGTTTGTTTATCGCGGCGTAATACAAATGGCCGGATCATCTTCGCAATTTCTTCCGGAGTCAATTCCCTAAATCGTGTTTTGTTCGGGAAAAATCCTGGCATGATTGTCGCAAAAAGTGACCATAATTCTTCTAGGTTATTTTCGATTGGTGTCCCACTCAACGCAAATCGTTGTGGAATACTTAGTTCTCGTAGAGCTTGAGCGGTCTTTGTACTACTATTTTTAACCATTTGTGCTTCATCTAATATCAGATAGTTGATTGTTTTTTCTTGGTAATCTGCTAGATCTTGCCTCAAACTTGCATAGGATGTCACTCTTATATCTGCTTCAAGTGATAATAGCTCTTCACGTTCTTTTTTGTTGCCGTTGATCACTTGGATACTTAAAGAAGGCGCAAATTTTTTCACTTCTGCTTGCCAGTTGTAGATCAAACTTGCTGGTGCAACGATCAAGGCAGATAGATTTCCTTTTTCTTCTTTTTCAGAAAGTAAGTACGCAATCGTCTGCAACGTTTTCCCAAGTCCCATTTCATCTGCTAAGATTCCGCCAAATTGATAGTTTCCTAACATTTTTAACCATTTAAACCCTTGTTTTTGGTAATCTCTGAGCTCAGCATGCAATGTTTCAGGTAATTCTACCTGGTATTGTTCCGGTTGGATCAGATCATGGATCATTTTTTGGAATGAATCACTAAAGGATGCATTACTACCTGACAATTTATCTTGGATGATCAATCCTTGATTTTTCGGTAGATGTATCGTCCCTGAATCTGAGCGGATCGACTCTCTAAATTGTTGTAATACTTGACTGGTTTGTTGGAATTCTTCTGAATCAAATGATAATACTTGACCATTTTCGAGGGTATAAAAAGCATCATTACGTAATAAACTTTGTAAAACTTGGTCAATCTCATGTTCATTGATCCCCGTCACGTCAAATCGTATATCTAACCACGAGCTTGTTTCTTCTACCTCTATTTTTGGTTGATGTCGCTGCGCATCTAAGTACAATTCACGAAGCTTTTTACCAAGTCTGACTTCACCAAATTGACGGAAAACTGCCAATTCTGTACGGAAAAAAGCATACAATTCTTCGCCTGATGGCAAAGCACGTTCATAACCAGTTTCATTTTTTCGGTAACGATACATCTTGAATAAATCCAGAACTCGTTGTTCTTGTGCTTTATCCCTCAATACTTCTGAAGAATCCCCAGCACTCACTTCATGTTTTGCATCGGTTGAAAAAATCACTTTATCATAAACGAAATCAACACGTGTTTGTATCTTTCCTTTTGATTTACGGAAGTAAAAAACAAAGTCAACAGGAATATCCGTCACTTCTGCTTTCACTTCATCAGCTACCTCTACCTCACCAACCTCGGAAAGTAACGGAATGATCTCTTTAAATAAAGAAGAAAGCTCTTTTTTCTCAAATAATACTTCTGGTTCTGTAAATCTTCGCATGAGTTGTTTCCAAGTTAAATAGACAGCTTGCTGCTGCTTATTTAATGAATAAAAAGTGCCTTGGATCATTCCCCACTGGTAATGTGTCAAAAATAAATCAAAATCATTTTGTGCAACTAATCGATAAGACTCATTTTGCTTTGTTACTGTGAATACCAATGGTTTCTCATTCTCAGAAAATTGGATGCCTTGAAACTTCAACTCATTGATTTGCACTTGCAAGCGTGTCGTTTGATTCATCTGTGACAGCAACGATTTAGCTTGTTCGATCGGCAATAGTAGAAAACGTTTATCAAGTTTTCCTTTCACTTGCATCCCACTTGAGCCTAAAAGAAGTTGCGTTTGCGCACAACCTGCTAATTGAGATAAAATCTCCTGATCCTCACTCTGGAACGCACGATGATCTAACTGAAATTGATACTGCTTATTAACGGTATAATTCTCATTTTCAGTAAAGGATTGAAGAAAATCAAAAATATTTTTGACGATATATGTTTTCTTTGGATTATCTAAATAACCAATACGTAAATAGAGCGCTAAGATAGCTAATTCTGGGTGATAATGATTTGTTTCGATTGCCTCTACCTGATATTCAACAATCAAGGGTTGTATTCTTTGAGCAGTATTTTTGATTTTAAGCCGCGAAAATCCTTTTGATAAGATCTCTCCCTCACTACTTCTTTTCACTGGTTCGATCATTGCCTGATCTGCTTGAATGATTCGTGAAAGATTCTTGGATCGCAAGTACAACTCCACTGCCACAGTATGCTTACAATACTTATGCTCTTCCCAGTAAGGACATTGACAAAAATCAACTTCTTTTGCTGTGCCATCCAAATCCACCATGTATAGTTCACTACCTAAAACTTCTGCATGCCATACTTTTTCTTCTTGGTCAGGGACTACCGATAACACCCGTCCTTCTTGCAGGTACTGACGTCCTCTTGCAATGACTTTTTCCGGTATACTCCATTTCATCGTTGTTCATCCCCCTATTATCCAAGATGATAGCGTACCTTACTTTGGCCACTACCTTCTGTACTGATTCTTATTTGTTGTACAACTCTTTCCTTTAATTCCCTTACATGACTGATGATACCAATCATTCGTCCTTCACTTTCAATCGTTTCCAATGCCTCGATAGCCATTTCAAGTGCTTCTTCATCTAAAGAACCAAAACCTTCATCAATAAATAAGGCCTCAATGGTTACTCCACCTGTTTGTGCTTGGATCACTTCGGCTAACGCTAAGGCTAATGAAAGGGCGGCAATAAAACTTTCCCCACCTGAGAGAGTATGCGCACCTCGAGACATCCCCGCTTCATCATCGTAGATATTGATTTCAAGTCCCGTTTTACCACGATAACTACCTACTTCTTCGGCTAACTCAAATTGATACCGATTTTTTGTTAGACGTTGCAACTGTGAGTTGGCCACTTGAAGTACTTCTTGCAAGTAGACTTGTAGCACATATCTCTCTAAGCTAGTCTTTCGAGGATTCTCACCATTGATCGTTTGTGCAAGTTGTTGCAGTTCGATCAGTTCATCTAACTGTTTCTGACTGGTTTGATAAATCGAAGAAAACTCCTCAATAATCTGTTGATTCTGATTCTTTTGTTCTTGCCATCGATAGCAACTTTCTTGCTGTTTCGTTACTTCTTCTTTTATTCTTTCTAACTGTTCCTTCAAATCATTTAAATCCTGAAGCTCTTCTTCCAGAGAAATCGTTGCTAGTTGTGCAAGTCGGTCCTCTACAATCAAGCGTTCTTCTTCATAGGCATCGGTGGTTTGAACTGCTTCATTGTATACTTCTTCTTGTTGCACAAAAGAAAGAATCTCCTCAGTTTCTTTGAAGTAGTCCTGCTCCTTCATTTTTTCTGAAATTTTCTCTTGGACGCTTTCAAGTTTTTGATCATTTTTTTTCTGCTGTTCATGGATCGTATCAAGCTGTGTTTTCAATAAGTTGATTTCTTGTGAATAACTAAGACCTTGTTCCATTTCTTTCGATAGCCGCTGCGTTTTTGAAGCGATTTGTTCTTCTAAGTATTTGACGTCCGCCGATAATGTATGGGTATCGATCTTTTCCAACTGCTTGGCCAAACTGGCTGATTCGCCTTGTGTTTGTTGGATTTTTTCTTTATTTTGATCAATGTATTGTCCGATTTCTTTTAACCTATCCGTGATTTCTGGTAATTTCTCCAGTATTTCTTGTTGGGCTTTCTTTGCCTGTGCAATGACACTTATCTGAGCCGTTAAATCACGGTCGATTTCCTTTAAGGATACAACAAGATCGCTCACCTTCGCAAATCTGAAAGTTTTTTTGATTTTCGTTTTCAATATTTCTTCGTTTTTAGCGATTTCTTCTCTCTTGGCTGAACACCATTCAGTAAGCTTTATTAGTTGCTCAGAAATTTTCGTTCGATCTGCTTCGTTTCGACCAATTTCTTGATGGATTTGATCGATCACTGATTCTGTTTGCGCTAATTTTTGTTCAAGTGCTACGATTTCTTCTTTTTCTGGTAGCTCATGCCGATCCTGTTGATTAGGATGTTCTGTCGCCCCGCATACTGGACAAGGTTGTCCTGGAAGTAATAACAGCTGTAGTCGTGCAATTTGTTGGCTCGCCCACTGACTTTTCAAGCGGTCTAACAATTCTGTCTGTTGACTTAAATACTCTTGGTTTGCTTCATACTGACTTTTGATCTCATTTAACTGTACTCGATAACTTTCGATCTGTTCTTTCTTTTCGTTCCATTGTTCGATCATCTCTTGATGTTTTTCATGTTCTTGGCGGAGTTTTTCATAATGAAGTCGATTTTCTTGTAGCTCCTCTTGTTCTGCCAGTTGTTCTTGGATTTTTTGTTGTTCCAATAGGATCTGCGCTTCTTCTTGGCTGATGACTCTTTTTTTCTCTTGCAGCGCTTGCTCTTCCTCTTGTAACTCTTTTAGGTCTACTTGCTTTTGTTGCCATTGATCAGCGATCGGCAACAATATTTTTTTCTCCTGAAAATCTTTAGATAACCCGTCGATTTCTTTTTGGAGAGCCATTCGTTCTTCTTCTTGTTCTAACCATTTTTTGTAGAGCTGCTCTTTATGCGTAAGTTGTTCGAAATAAGCTCTTTCTTTTGTTGCCATTTCAAGCTGATCACTTACATATTCATGACTTCTTGCTATAGTATCCTGTAATTTTTGGGCAAATTCATATTGTTTGATCCATTGCCTTTTTTCAGCGATTACTGTCTCTTTTTCGTCTAATTCTTTTTTTCGTTGAATCAATCTTGTTTTTTCTTTGTAGCTTTTATTCAAAGATTCTGAGCGGTAATAATCATTTTCTATTTGTTTTTGTTGCTCTTGTAATTTCAAAAGTTTGGCTTTTTCAGCCAAGATGATTTCTTCAAGTGCTGTCTGTTCATGCTGCCAAAGAGCAATCGTTTCTTCATAACTAACGTTTTCAGTTGGCTCTTCATTCATCATCACAAAACGTTTTCGAAGCAATGTTAGTTCTTGTTCCAGATGGTCCAACTTTTGCTGTTGTAACTTTGCCTTTTCTTTCAATTGTTCATTAAATTGCTGAAAGAATTGTGAACCAAATAAATTACGGAGAACCCCTTCTTTTTCACTACTTGAAGAAATCAAAAAATTACGAAATTCGCCTTGCGGTAATAACACGATTTGCGAGAACTGCTTCGCATCCAGATTCAGTAATTCTTTGATCAATTGATCGACTTCACTGCGCTTCGTGTACTGTTTGATTTCTTTGCCTTTGGCATCAAAAATCGTTAATGACACTTTAGCAGCTTGCTTCCGATTACCATTGCCTTTACGTTTCGCAAGCACCTGTTCTGGTTTTCGTTCTATTTCGTAACTCATCTGCTGATGTTCAAAAGAAAACAAGACACTCGTTTCCTCTTCCGGTGTTGCAAAAAGGGAACGCATTTCTTTCGCTGAACGGATTTTACCCGAAGTTTCGCCAAATAGTGCGTAGGTCATACCATCAAAAATCGTTGTCTTTCCTGCACCTGTTTTACCTGTGATCAAGAAAAGCGGTGCATCCGTAAGTTTAGAAAAATCAATGGTCTCATCAATAAATGGACCAAAATTTTTTAATGTTAATTTTTTAGGTTTCATTATTGATCATTCCGTTTCCGTAAGTTCTTGTAATGTTTCTGTCAGCCACTGGTTTTGTTTTTCTGTCAATTCTTCATTTGTCATCTCTTTGAAGAATCCCTGCACTAATTTTTGCGGATCTTTGGTCACCGCTTTTTTCGAATTCCTTTTTACTTGAACTTCACGACCATTTGATCTTTCTACCCCTAGGATCCTCGGATAGATTTTTCGTAGTTGGTTCATCATATTCGGAATGATCGTTCGGTCTTCCAAATAAATCTGTACATAATTTTCTCGATTGATTTTCTGATAAAATGTTGGATCTAACAATTCTTTGAAGGTTGCAGTGATTTCTTCGATTTCAAATAGCGGCGTCAACTCGCGAAAAGTTAAAGATAATTCTTCCTCCAGATCAACGATCCACACGCCCTTTTGCTGATTGATTTCTGAAAGAGAAAATTTTAGTGGAGAACCGCTATAACGAGCGTTTTTTTGATGCAACGCTGACTTATTGTGCAAATGTCCTAATCCCACATAATCGAAGGGTTCAAGTAGTTCTCCAGGGACCGCATCTAGCCCGCCAACTTCGATCTTTGTTTCCGAATCCGATTTTGTACTTCCCATGACACAAAAATGACTAATCAGTATATGTTTTTTATTCGGATCAAATGCTTCTTGCATTCGGTCCACTACTTTTTCAATGGCTTGTTGAATCGTCTTGATCGTGTCATCTTCAAAATAGATTCTTGCCGCTATCTGTTCAAAATAAGGCAATAAAAAAAATTGACTGTTTTTAAATTCGATCGGTTGAAATGATTCTTCAAATCGTGTCTGTAAAAAATAATTGGAATGACTAAACCAAGGCGTTCCCGCAGATAAACGGATATTACTATCATGGTTTCCTGAGATCGCAAAAATCGGGAATTTTTCGTGCAAGTTCCACTCGACCATCAACTCATTGAAAACTTCGATAGCATCAACAGCAGGCACGCTTCGATCATACAAATCACCTGCAATAACGATCGCATCCACTTTTTCTTCTTTTGCAATTTCTAAAATTTGTGCCAGTACATATTTTTGATCTTCAATCAAATCATAGCCTTGTAATTTTTTCCCTATATGCCAATCGGCTGTATGTAAAAAACGCATCTCATCACCTCAAAAAATGTCCTTCTGACTATTATAACACTTCCATTAACTACATGACACCTGTGATATTTTGTGAAAGACGTAAAAAGAAATATGGGGAAAATCTAAAAAATCTGTTTTGCTACAGACTCTCGAATAAATGGTGAGAGCAGAAGCAACGCCTTCGGAAATAAGCCGAAATTCAAAAAAATTTGAAAAGCAATTTTCGTGAATTTCTTCTTATTTCTCGGAGTTAAACACTTCTGTCCCAGCCTCTCTCAAATAAACGGCGTCCAAAAGTCAGGTTTTTCGGAAATTTCAAAAAAAAACAAGCAATACAAAAAACGTATTGCTCGTTTTTCTCTCCAATTTCTCCAACCTAAACGACTTTTGCCTCGACGTTTTTGGATGAATCATTTCTACACTTGTTAGATCAATCTTTCTTTTGGATCTCATACTTGAAATCAGGATTGACTTCTTTATCTAAACGATCAAATGCTGCTTGTGTTCGACGTTCGATTTCCGCCATTCCTTCTTTATCTGTTTTTTTGATATCTGATAAATCGATCGGTTCGCCAAAGCGGACGGTCACACGTTTTCGTTTGAATAAATCGCCTAAAGTAAGCGGACCTTGATAGACTGCTGGAACGATTTTTGCTTTTGACATTCTAGAGATCAACGCCATACCGCCTTTAAGCTCCGTTGCATGCCTTGTTCCACTCGGAAACATGATCAACCCTAGATTCGTTGATTTCAGAATCTTGACTGGTGTTTTGATTACACTTGGACCTGGGTTATCTCTTTTTACTGGAAATGCGTTGGAATGATTCAAAATAAAACGTAATACTGGATTTTTGAATAGCTCTTCTTTTGCCATAAAGCTAAACTCTTTTGGCGCAGCCGCCACAGCAAGATACAAGGGATCCCACCACGTACGGTGCGGAGCAACTAGTATGTAATTCTCATCTTGTGGCAATACTTCTTTATTTTCATATCGAGCATTTCCGTTGACCAAAGCTAAAATCACGCGGACAATCCCTCTCATAAATCGATAAAACATAGTCTCTTCCTTTCTGTGCTTATGGTCATAGTATGCCTAAATTCATTTGACTTTACAAGCTACCTTTGTTCTTTTTTATAAAAATAGTATAATACAAACAATTAGTTTTTTCATTTTGGAGGGAATCTATGCTTCACGAATACGAACGAATCGACCAATTATATGCGGAGGATATCAAAATCATCCAAAGCTCAGAAGTTTTCTCTTTTTCTTTAGATGCTGTTTTACTCGCTAATTTTGCACGAGTACCAAAAAAAGGCCAAATCGTTGACCTCTGCGCTGGGAATGGAGCTGTGGGGCTGTTTTTAAGTAAGCGGACTAACGCCCACATCGATGCAATCGAACTCCAACCACGACTGGCAGATATGGCAAGGCGAAGTATCGCTTTAAATCAACTCGAAAAGCAAATGACGATCCATACAATTGATTTAAAAGACAGCCTTTCTGTTGTACGTCACAATTCATGTGATCTGGTTGTCTGCAATCCACCTTATTTCAAGGGATTACCCACGAATAAAAAAAATCCTAATGAACATCTGGCAATAGCTCGTCATGAAATCTATACCACCTTGGAAGAAGTCATTTCGATCTCTAGTAAGCTTTTAAAAACAAATGGCAGATTTGCGATGGTCCATCGACCAGATCGCTTTTTGGAAATCATAAAAGTAATGGAGAAACAGCGAATCGCTCCCAAAAAAATCCAGTTCGTCTACCCTAAAACTGGGAAAGAAGCAAACATTTTATTAGTTGAGGGAATCAAAGAAGGAAAATTAGATGGATTCAAAGTAGCTCCCCCTTTGACTACCTATGATTCAAGTGGTGAATACACTGCGGAAATACGTGCGATGCTTTATGGCCAATGAACACTACTTTTATGTTTTGTATTGCAAGGACCACACATTTTACGGGGGCTACACGACTGATTTGACTAGAAGACTAGGAGAACACAATCGTGGTGTTGGAGCTAAATACACACGATTGCAAAAACGTCGTCCTGTCAAAATGATCCATGCCGAAGTATTCGCTTCTCGCAGTGAAGCAACAAAAGCTGAGGCAGCTTTCAAAAAATTAACTCGTCTACAAAAAGAGCGCTACTTAACTTCTCACTCTTCTTGTCCCCTACCAGAAGAAAGCAAGTAAATCAGATGCTCTTTTCTGACTTTGTGAGAATCCTGATCCTATTGATTTCAAGACGCCAATTCAATGTACCTAATCAGGTGATTTGAGCTCGTATTCAAATAAAAAAAGAGCATGGACAAAAGTATTCCTACTTTTGTTCATGCTCTAAAAACGAACGGTAGAATCAGAAGCTACTCCTTCGAATAATAAGTTGACATCTACAAAAATCTGAAAAGCAATTTTCGTGAATCCCTTCTTAATTCTCGGAGTGAAATTCTTCTATTCCGGTTTCTTCTTACTATTGTTCATTTATATTGTTTCCACTGGTAGAAACATCTGTATTACTATTTCCATTGGTTGTATCTTTCGTTGTTTTCGTGTCTGTTTTGCTTTTACCTAGCATCGTTTCACTGACCAGATGGATATAGTGTTTCATTCCTTCTGGGTTTGGGTGGACCTGATCATCGTAGAACCAGTCACTATGGCCATTACTATAGTCATACCAATCAATCAAAGTGAGGTTGTCATACTTCTTCGCCATATCCGCTAGCATCGCATTTACATCATTTTGCCAACGTTTCGTAGGTACGCGAACGTTTACCCAGTAAACTTTGCGATCACCTAGAGCGCTCATGATGGTATCGAATTGAGCTTCCGTAAATGCTCCATTTGTACCAAGTCCGATCAATACAGTATCTTTTAACAGATTTTGTTTTTTAAGTTCTTCAATGTATGGTTCACTCGCATAAAGTTGGCGACCAACATCTCCATCCACAACGACATGCGGATATACCTCTTTCAAATCTGTTGCTGCATCTAGCATAACAGAGTCTCCGAAAGCAGTCAGTTGTAATTTTTGTGCTTTCTTCCCTTGCTCTACAGTTAGCTCGTACTTATCAAGAATTGCTTGATCCACTGTCCCGTCATTCTTTTCAGAATCTTTTTGGCTTTCTTCTGCCAATTTTTTACTCTCAGCAATTTTTGCTTGTAACTGTTTCTGGTCTGCTGTCACTGAGTCTTTTGGCGCAGTCACAAAACCAACTAAAGCAACGATAACTACCAAAGTTGCAGGGATAAGCCATGGTTTTTGTTTGCTGATGATCGGTGTTTTGAACCAACCTTTGACTACTTGAAGTGTTCTACTGTAATCAAATCGAGCTAATGGTCGTTCAATATAGCGATATGACAATTCACTGATGATCAAAATCAAAGATATCTCGATCACCGTGTGGATCAAGACATGGTCGGCAATATCTGACACTTTTGCTTCATAAAAAATCATCACTGGAAATTGATATAAATAGATTCCGTAGCTTCTTTTTCCGATCCATGTAAATACTGGATTTGTCAGCCAACGATCTAAGCTTGCACCGGGATGAGCCGTTACAGCAACTAAGATGACACAAAAGATGCTTACTAAGAACATCCCACCATAATAGACAAAACTATAATGATCATCTAAGAAGAAAAAGAAAAGGATCAATGCAAGTAACGAAATCAATCCAGCTAGATTCAAAATACGTTTTGCTTGCTTTGGAATATTTTTCTTTAAGCGCGTACTCGGCCAGACAAACGCAAGAGCGCTTCCCATCCAGATAGAGAATAGACGTGTATCGGTTCCATAATACACACGTGTAGGATCACCACCTGGAGTGTACAAGATCATCATCAAGATTGCTGATAAAACAGAGGTCCCTAAAACCGTATAGAAAATCCATTTTCTTTTACGAACAAAAACCATCAATAAAACAAAAATAACCGGCCAGATCAGATAGTTCTGTGCTTCTACTGCCAACGACCAAATGTGTGTAAACGGGGATTCGTTGGCGAATCGATCAAAATAAGATAGTCCATTGTTGATTTGCCACCAGTTATTGACATAGAGCAAACTACTTACAACGACCCCTCGCAGATTGTTCAATAACCCTCGTTGAAATAAGGTGATGTACGCCGATGCAGTAATCAATAGAAATGCTAAGCCGGGGTAGAGCCGTTTCATTCGCCGGACATAAAATTGCCAAATGTTGATTTTTCCATTTTGTTCCCATTCTTGTCGCAACAAATCAGTAATCAGGTAACCTGATACAACAAAAAATATTGGAACACCCAAGTAGCCGCCTTTCATACTGGTTGGTAATAAATGGTATAAAATGACCCCTACAACGGCTAAAGAGCGAATACCATCAAAGCCAGTAATATAGCGACTTTTTTTTAACCTTTTCTTTTTTTCCATTCAATATTCCAACTTTTCATAAACTTTTTTCATTCATAATATACGTGTGTTAAGTGAAAATAGCAAAATAAATTCCAGCCATTTTACTATTTTTCCTATCATCCCATAAACTTAAAAAAAAAGAACATATTTTTAATAATTTTAACAAAATTTCAAAAATAACGATAGCAATCAAGAAGAACTTCTTTCATAGAAAATGCCGTAAACAGCCTTACGACTGTCTACAGCGTTTTATTCGTTGTTCACTCTAAATACCATCTTCATAAAATCGTCCAAGGATCTGGACGTTTTCCGCGATACTAACGAACGCATGCGGATCAGAGGCTTTCATTGCTTCTCTTAATAGTGGTAATTCATATCGTGTCACAATAGTCATCAATACAGTTTGTTTGTCATGCTTATATGCACCTTCTGCTTCATTGATGATCGTGATTCCGCGACGCATGCATTTTTGGATTTCATTGACCACTTTTTCTGGATGTTTTGTTACGATCATCACTTGCATTTTCTTTTGTTTCGTGTAGACAACATCCGTGACTTTTCCACTGACAAAAATAGAAAGCGTACTATAGAACATGTACTGCCATCCAAAAAGAAGTCCTGCCACAAACACGATCATCGCATTGAAATAAATCGAAATGGAGCCAATAGATTTACCAGTTTTCTTACGAATTGTGATACTTACGATATCCAATCCGCCAGAAGATATCCCATTCCTTAAAACTAGGCCGATACCCAGTCCCATAACAGCTCCACCAAATAACGCACAAATGATTGGATCAGTTGAAAGAACTGTTTGCGGTAAAATATGGATAAAAAGCGAAGTCAAAGTTACAGTGATAAAGGTAAAAATAGTAAACTTCTTTCCGATTTTTAACCAAGCCAAGATGAATAACGGAACATTCAAGAGATAAAGAGTTGTTGATACTGGTACTTCAAAACCAATCAATGATTTCGATAAAGTCGTCAGTATTTGAGCTAATCCCGTAATACCACTTGAATAGATATGCCCAGGTTGATAAAAGAAGTTTAGTGCTACAGATGCAATCAATGCATACACGATAGATGCCGAAAGTTTGGTCGTATAATCATGGTACGTCCAATTTTCGAAAGTTTTTTTCATGAAAAAGCCTCACTTTATATGTTATGGCTTAATTATAAAGGGTTTTAGAATTAAATCAAGAAAACATCGACACAAAAAAGCGGCTAGAACCAAAGGAATATACTCTCGAAAAAAATAAGCAAGAATTGACGAAAATCACTGTTCAAATCTTTGAAAATCTCGACTTCTCTCAAGCAAATTTCTTCTTATCGCTTATGTTTCTCCATATCGTTTACTCAAAAAAGAGAGTGGACAAACAATCTTGTCTCACCCTCTAAAAGAAGTTTTGAAAAAGCAGCTCAATTCCAATAATAAGCAAGAAAGAATTTTGTTCAACGACTTTTCATTGTTGAAAAACTTCTAACTTATTTCTAAGAGTTTGCTTTCCCGCGACACACATGCTTCTCATTTTAATTACATTTATTCTACACTTGTTACGTCAATATTCAAATCGAACAATTGTGCATCGGAAACGGTACTTGGTGCGTCACTCATTACATCTGCAGCTTTTCCGTTTTTAGGGAATGCGATTACTTCACGAATATTTTCTTCACCAGCAAGCAGCATGACGAAACGATCTAGTCCTAGAGCGATACCGCCGTGTGGAGGGAATCCGTAATCTAAAGCTGTCAATAGGAAGCCAAACTGTTCTTCCATTTGTTCTTGAGAAAATCCTAATGTTTTTAATACTTTTTCTTGTAATTCGCGTGTGTGGATACGGATAGAACCACCGCCTAATTCGTAGCCATTCAAAACGATATCATACGCTTCTGCATATACTTTTCCTGGATCAGTACTTAATAATTCTACGTCTTCTGCTTTAGGCATTGTAAATGGATGGTGCGCAGAGACATACCGTCCTTCTTCTTCTGAATATTCAAATTGAGGCCATTCTGTGATCCATAAGAAATTGAATTTTGATTCATCGATCAAGCCTAATTCTTTCCCTAAACGAGAACGGATCGCACCTAGAGTTGCTGCAACGATCTCTTTCTTATCCGCACCAAACAATAGGATATCGCCGACTTCAGCGTTTGTTGCTGCAACGATTGCTTCCGTTGCATCACCCATGAATTTAGCGATTGGTCCTTTCAATCCATCTTCTTCCACTTTTAGCCATGCCAAGCCTTTTGCACCGAATTGACTAGCATACTGACCAAGATTATCTAAATCTTTACGGGAATACTTACTTGCAGCATTCTTCGCATTCAGAACTTTCACCACGCCACCTTTTTCAAGTGCCATTTGGAATACTTTAAAATCAACATCTTTCACGATATTGCTCAAATCGATCAATTCCATGTCAAAACGTGTATCTGGTTTATCACTCCCATAACGGTCCATTGCTTCATCATACGTCATACGAGGAAATGGTAAAGTAACATCGATGCCACGAACATCTTTCATTACTTTGGCAATCAATCCTTCCGTATACGTTTGGATTTCTTCAGTTGTTAAGAAAGTTGTTTCGATATCGACTTGGGTAAACTCAGGTTGGCGGTCACCACGTAAGTCTTCATCACGGAAACAACGAACAATTTGGTAATACCGGTCAAAACCAGCATTCATCAGTAATTGTTTAAATAATTGCGGAGATTGTGGCAACGCATAGAAATGACCTGCATGGACACGAGAAGGAACTAGATAGTCACGCGCTCCTTCTGGTGTTGATTTACCTAGATATGGTGTTTCGATATCTAAAAAGTCGTTATCATCTAAATAGTGACGGATTGCTTTCGTTGTTTCATTGCGCATTTTGATATTTTTTGTCATTTTTGGACGACGCAAATCCAAATAACGGTATTTCATACGGATTTCGTCACCGACTGTTTGATCATCTTCGATTAAAAATGGTGGTGTTTTTGCTTTATTCAAAATAACGATCTCGCTAGCAAATACTTCAAATTCACCTGTTACCATTTTTGGATTGATTGCTAGTTCTTCACGTTTTTTCACAACACCAGTGATCTCAATGACATATTCACTACGACATTTGTCAGCGATTTCCCATGCTTCTTTGTTTACTTCCGGGTTAAAGACGATTTGGACGATTCCTTCACGGTCACGTAGATCAATAAAAATCACGCCTCCAAGATCCCGGCGTTTTTGGACCCATCCTTTTAATGTGACAGTTTGATCTAATTCTTTTTCAGATACCAAACCACAATATGTTGTTCTTTGTGTCATTTTTTCATTTCCTCCTACTCGAATAAAGTCATTTCATCATAGACTTCATCAAAATGTTCATAAACTTCTGTTAATGGGAAGCTTTTTTCTTTTCTATTTGCCATGGCTTTGACAGTCACTGTCTGATTTTCCAATTCATCTGCTCCAATGACTAAAACCAATTTTGCATTTGCTTTATCTGCCGTTTTGAATTGGGCTTTTGCTTTACGATTCATGAAGTCACGATCCGCAGAAAAGCCGAAATTCCGAATTACTTGTACGAGCTTCAATGCTTCGATGTTTGTTTCTTCACCTAACGCTACAACATAGGCATCTAATTCATTAAATGCAGGGATCACTACTTCTTCTGCTTCCATTGTCAACAGCAAGCGCTCGATACCCATCGCAAACCCAAATCCAGGTGTTTCTGGACCACCTAACTCTTCGACAAGATTGTCATAACGACCTCCTGCGCAAATCGTTGCTTGAGCGCCCATTTTTGGTGCATCACTCATGATTTCAAAAATCGTATGTGTGTAATAATCTAAACCACGTACCATATTATGATCGATTTCATAAGGAATATCCAATGCGTCTAGCATTGTCACCACTGTATCGAAGTGTTTTTGGGCTGACTCGCTTAGAAAGTCCAAAATAGAAGGTGCTTCTGCTACAAATCGTTGATCGCGTTTGTCCTTGCTATCTAGTACACGCAAAGGATTTTCGTGTAGTCTTCGTTTTGAATCTTCACTTAATTGCTCTTCAAAGGGAACAAGATAGTCGATCAAGGCTTGACGATACGCTTGACGTGTTTCTTTGTCTCCTAAAGAATTAATGACTAAACGGATTTGGTTGATTCCTAATTGTTTGAAGAAATCAAGTGCCATCACCATGCTTTCAACATCAGTCGCTGGGTTTTCAGAACCAAACGCTTCTACGCCGATTTGATGGAATTGACGCAGTCTCCCTTTTTGCGGACGTTCATAACGAAACATTGGTCCCATGTAAAAAGTTTTATACGGTTTTGTGTACTCTGGTCCAAATAACTTGTGTTCGACAAAAGACCGCACGATTGGAGCTGTTCCTTCTGGTCGAAGGGTCACATGTCTTTCACCTTTATCATAGAAATCATACATTTCTTTTGACACAATATCCGTCGTATCACCGACACTTCGAGAAATCACTTCATAATGTTCAAAGATAGGCGTGCGGATTTCATTATATTGATAATCTCTAAATAACAAGCGGGCAGTTTCTTCTACAAATTGCCATTTTTCTGACTCACCAGGTAAAATATCATTTGTTCCTTTTGGTCTTTGGAAACTCATTTTTTTCTCTCCTTTTATTTTCTATGTAAAAAAAAATCCGCCCTCGTTCATCTTGAACAAGGGCGAATGACTAATTCATACACGGTACCACCTAATTTTGAAAGATTGCTCTTTCCTCTTACGATTAACGCTCGTACACGGAACGGCTTTTTACACGTTCATCTCCAGAGTGTCTTTCAGAATCGCCCCTTTAGATCATTCTCAGCCCAGATGATCCTCTCTTGTAAAGTCTCAGAAACCTACTCGCTCTTTCATCGATATTTTCAATATTAACTATAACCTACTAAAAACAAGTCTTAAAGTCAAGTAAAATCGAAAGAATAGGTCAGAAACACCAAAGAAATTTATGCCGAACAACTATATTCCATGACACTTTTTCATTTTCCTTTCAGAGAGACCTTTTAGTTCAGCTTTTTCCAATTTTGTTTTAGACTAGACGAAAAGGAGGCCTGTACAATGGCAGAAATAAGAATCGGACACTCACAAGTTTACGCAGAACAACTTGGATTAGGGGCAAACGCTGTAGGTGGTCACAATCTCTTTACTGGCTTAGAAGATGAAACTGGAAAACAAGTTGTTCGCACTGCTTTAAATAATGGGATCAACTTGATCGATACAGCATTTGCTTATGGTAATGGTCGTTCAGAAGAGTTGATTGGTGAAGTCTTACGAGAAGAAGAATATGATCGCTCGCGTATTGTGATTGCAACGAAAGCAGCACATGTACCAAATAAGAAAGGTGTTTTTGATAACTCCCCAGAATTTTTGACGCAGTCGGTCGAAGATGCGCTACGCCGTTTGCAAACAGATTACATCGATATTTTTTATATCCATTTTCCAGATGAGCACACACCTAAAAATGAAGCAATTGCAGCATTACACCAACTAAAAGAAGCTGGTAAGATTCGTGCGATCGGTGTTTCTAACTTCTCACTAGAACAGTTGAAAGAAGCCAATTTAGATGGCTATGTAGATGTTGTGGAAGATAAGTTCAGTTTGATCTATCGAGAAGCGGAAAAAGAATTATTTCCTTATCTTAAAGAAAACGACATCAGCTTCGTACCTTACTTCCCACTTGCTTCTGGATTGTTGACTGGCAAGTATCATCTAAATAGTCCCCAAGAATTTGGTGCTCATGACCCAAGAAAAAATAGACCTGATTTTCAGGGCGAACGTTTTGAAAAGATCATTCAAGCTGTGGATCAACTTCATCGGTTGGCTGAAAAATATCAAGCAACAATCGCACAACTTGTGTTAGCTTGGTATATGAAGAACCCACGGATCTCTGTTGTCATACCAGGCGCAAAAAGACCGGAACAAGTTGCGGATAATGCTCGAGCGTTGGATCTCCATTTAGCGAATGAAGATTACCAAACAATCGACCAACTATTTCAACAGTTTGAATAATCAAACCTAATCCACTAAAAAACAGCTGATGGCTACTAGTTAAGAATAAATGGAACCTTCTCTATTTATCTTGCTAAAGTAGCTATTCAGCTATTTTTATTGTTTTTTAACAATGTCTGCAGAAACGATTGGCTCAGAAGTATTCCGTGATTTCCTCCAAGTTCTACTCTAGTTCTAGTATCAAAAAAGCAAAGTGACTAAGATAAGCTGCCCTGTTCGATGTAAAAAAAAAGTCGATACTCTTGAAAATCACTGACTGATTTTTCAAGTTTACCGACTTATCGAATATAGAAGAGGTTGGGACAGAAATGTTTAACTCCGAGAAATAAGAAGAAATTCACGAAAATTGCTTTTCAAATTTTTGTGAATTTCGGCTTATTTAAGAAGGAGTTGCTTCTGCTCCCACCGTTTCGTTTTTAAAGAATGAGACAAAAGTGTTTCTTACTTTTGTCCCACTCTCTCTTTTGCACTATTTGTTTTGCGAATCAATAATGATCGTCACTGGTCCGTCATTTACCAGTGAAACAGCCATATCTGCACCAAATTTTCCTGTTGCTACAGGAATGCCTCTTTGCTTGATTCCTTCATTGAACGCTTCGTAGAGCGGAATTGCCGTTTCTGGTCGTGCTGCTGCAATAAAACTTGGACGGTTTCCCTTCTTCGTATCTGCAAAGAGCGTAAATTGTGAGATACTCAGTAGCTCTCCTTGAATATCTTCGATACTTCGATTCATTTTTCCTTGTTCATCTTCAAAGATACGCAGTTGTGCAACTTTTTTTACTAAATAGTCGACATCCGCTTGCGTATCTCCCTCATGGACACCTAATAAAACGACTAATCCACGTTCGATTTTACCAACTTCCTGTTGCTCAATGGAAACAGAAGCTTTACTTGCACGTTGGATCACTGCTTTCATACTTGTACCTCCTAGCCATTTGTTCGACGTACGCTGTAGACATCTGGCACGGCTTTGATTTTATCCACGATACTCTTCAAGTGGGAAAGATTTTGGATGCCTACAGTTAAATGAATGGTCGCCATCTTATCTTTATTTGTTCTAGCTTCTACGCTATTCAAATTTTTAGTCATGGTGTTCACTGTCTGCAAGACATCATTTAACATACCTGAACGATTATAGCCATAGATTTCCAGATCCGCATCATATTCTTTTTTAGTATTTGAAGTATCTTCCCATTCCACTTCAATCAAGCGTTCCGCTACATTTGGCTTGTCTGCTTGGACATTTGGACAATCTCTTCGATGGATAGAAATCCCTCTACCTTTTGTGATATACCCAACGATATCATCACCAGGAATTGGATTACAGCAACGACTGATACGTATCAGCAGATTCTCGACACCTTGGATGACCACGCCACCCTCATGACGAACTTTCATTTTTTCCGGCTCTTTTTTGGGCTGGTTCATGATTTCTTCTGCTTCTTGTTTTTGTTGTTCTATTTTTTGTTCTTTTCGTTCTTTTTCTGTCAAACGATTCGCCATAGTCAACGGACTAACTTCACCATATCCAATAGCTGCATACATATCGTCTTCCGTTTGATAATTCAAACGTTCCAGCGCATCTTGCAATTTAGCTTTAGACAAGATCTCTTTAGGAGTGAAGCCCAAGTCAGCGATACATTTTATTACTGCTTCATGACCTTTAGTAATATTTTCTTCTCGGTCTTGCGCTTTGAAGAAACGCTTGATTTTATTTCTAGCTTTACTCGTAGCAACTAGTTTCAACCAATCTCGACTTGGTCCAAATGAATTAGGCGAGGTCAAAATCTCTATAATATCTCCATTTTTGAGCTTGTAATCCAATTGCACCATTTTTCCATTGATTTTGGCACCTGTCGTTTTATTCCCGACATCCGTATGGATACTATACGCAAAGTCTAACGGACCTGATCCCTTAGGAAGTTCCGTTACATCCCCCTTAGGAGTAAACACGTATACTTTATCACTAAAGATATCTCCTTTGACGCCTTCCATAAACTCAGAGGCATCATAGCTTTCATCTTGAAGTTCAATGATTTCATGGAACCAGCTTAATTGTTTTGTCATGCCGTCTGGCTCTACTTTTTCATTCTTTCCTTCTTTGTATGCCCAGTGAGCAGCTACCCCGAATTCTGCGATTTCATGCATTTCTTGGGTACGAATTTGGATTTCCACCGGATTTCCGGCTGGTCCAATAACAGTCGTATGCAATGATTGATACATATTCGCTTTAGGCATCGCAATGTAGTCTTTGAAGCGGCCAGGCATTGGTTTCCATTTTGTGTGGATTGCCCCTAAAACAGCATAACAATCCTTGATTGAATCTACGATGACACGAATAGCTAATAGATCATAGATTTCATTGAATTGTTTCTTTTGATCTTTCATTTTCCGATAGATAGAATAAATGTGTTTTGGTCGCCCATAGATTTCTGCGAAGATTCCTAGTTCTTCTGTAGCTAAACGGATGTCTTCTACTGTTCCATTCACATATTTTTCTCGTTCTTCACGCTTTGTTTGCATCAAGTGCACGATCCGATAATATTGTTTAGGATTCAAATACCGCAATGCTGTATCTTCTAATTCCCATTTGATACGACTGATCCCTAAACGATGAGCTAACGGTGCATAAATTTCCAACGTTTCCTGAGCAATACGTCGTTGCTTGTCTTCCCGAAGATGTTTCAACGTACGCATATTATGTAGTCGATCGGCTAATTTCACCATAATTACACGTAGATCTTGTGCCATAGCTAACAGCATCTTGCGGTGGTTTTCTGCTAATTGTTCTTCATGTGACTTGTATTTGATCTTACCTAGCTTCGTTACGCCATCAACAAGCATCGCAACGTCTGGGCCAAATTCCTCTTTCAAATCATCTAGTGTAACCTCTGTATCCTCTACCACGTCATGTAAGAAACCCGTAGCGACCGTGTGGGGGTCCATTTTTAAATCGGCTAAGATCCCTGCAACTTGGATCGGGTGGATGATATAAGGCTCTCCTGATTTTCTAAATTGTCCATCATGAGCAGCAGTAGCGTAATCACATGCTTTTTGGACAAATGCAACATGTTCTGGTCCCATGTATTGACTAACCAGTTTGATTACACCAGGGCCTGTTAAAATTTCTTCTTTTGGCATAGGAAATCCCCCTTTCAAAGGTTATAAAACAGTTCTTATGGACTGTTTCTTTCATTCTCAAACAAAAATAGTGCCTGTTTACAATAAATAATTGCTTTTATTATACAGATTGTTGGGGTTATTTTCAATTTTTCCTGATCTTATCATATATTTTTTCACATTTTTTTCACTTGTTTAATTCCCAATGATAACTTGCTGCACTTAATAAATAAAGTGGTGCTGTTTCTGTGCGCAAAATCCGTGGTCCTAAACCACAAATAATAGCACCTGCATCAACAAATTGGTTGATTTCTTCTGCCATCAATCCGCCCTCTGGACCAAAAATCGCCAAAATTCGACTGCCAGCGGTCACAGAGTTGAATACTTTCGCCAGATTCGCCAGTTCGCCTTGTTTTGCAGATTCTTCATATGCGACCAAAATCACATCATAGTCAGAAAGCTGCGTGAACAATTCTTTCTCTGTATCTAATAACTCTACTCGTGGTGCAATTTGGCGGTGCGATTGTTCTGCCGCCTCTTGAGCTATCTTGATTAAACGTTCTTGTCGTTTTTTTCTTTTTTTCGCATCCCATTTCACTACCGAAGTCTTTGCTGGAAAACCAATAAATGCATGCGCTCCTAACTCCGTACCTTTTTGAACGATCCACTCTAATTTGTCACCTTTAGGATAGCCGCTAGCAATCGTGATCATACTTGGCAATTCTTTTTCCATTTCTTCTTTTTCGATTTCAGTCAAGTAAACTTTTTCCTCAGTGATTTCTGTGATTTCCGCAATGATCACTTGTTGGTCACTGAAAGCCAAGTAGACTCGGTCTTTCGGTTTCATGCGCATCACATGTACGATATGGTGAAAAGCTTCTGCCGAAAGTTCAAATTTTTCAGATGGTTGATAGGCTTCTTCTAAAAAATATCGTTGCATTTATTCCACCTCAGGCTTTTTTAAAATAATGGCATACCAATCTTTTTGCTGGAAGATCTGTTCGACAACAAATCCTTGTTTTTCCATTGCATCAATCACCATTTGCTTTTTATCTTCAATAATACCTGAAACGATAAGTGAGCCTGTTTGTTTCAACAAACGCCAAGCATCAGGGATCATCAGCAAAATAATATCTGCCAAGATATTAGCCACGATGACATCACTTTCGATCTCGATTCCTTTTAATAAATCATTCGCCGCTACGTGGACATCTTTTGCCACTTCATTCATATCCATATTTTCTTTTGCTGAGCGTACAGCTACTTCATCTAAATCATAAGCATAGACATCTTTTGCACCTAAATATTTTGAGGCAATACTTAACACCCCAGAACCTGTTCCCACATCCAAGACAGTTTCCCCACCTCGCAATACAGTCTCTAACGCTTGCAAAGTTAAAGAAGTGGTCGGATGTGTACCTGTACCAAATGCCATACCTGGATCTAGTGTGATGATTTTTTCTAATGGATCATTTGTTTGATAGTTTTCCCAACTAGGAACAATTGTCAACATTCTGGTAATGCGTACGGGATGGTAATATTTTTTCCAAGCAGTCGCCCAATTACTTTCTTCCACCTCGCTAGCTGTCACGCTATTTTTACCTATCGCTAACCCATATTCTGGTAATTTTGTTACACGTTCCTTAATAAAGGGCACAATTTCTGGTAAAAAAATCGTCTCAGGAAAATAAGCCATCACAATGGCTCCTTCCTTTAAATAAGTAAAATCTTCTTTATTTAAGATTTCTCCATATTGATCTGACTGAAAATTTTCAATGTCCAGTGCATCCTCAATTGCTACACCGCTAGCTCCTGCTTCCATTAGTATGTTCGCAACTGCTTCTACTGCTTCACTCGCTGTTTCTACTTTTACTTCATTCCACTTCATGAAATTCACTCCTTAGTAACTTGGATACGGTAAATATGCATCTGCCTGATTTTGTTGTTTTTCTTCGACTAGTTCAGCTAATTTTTGGTTATCGAATGTCAATTCAAAAACAGCAGTTTCATCATCTGTATCTAGAAAATCCAATAAATCGCTTTGTCCTTCAGCTAATACTTCATTTAAGTACTCGATCAAGGCATCAACCACAGATTTTTTCAAGCCCTTTTTCCCTTCATAAGGAATAACTGCCAAATAGTCTGCTTCATCAAAATTAGATTTTTGTGGATTGAATAATAAGATACCATCTTCAAATTCAATGACATCTTCTTCTGATACGACACCTTCTGCATCATCAATCTCAAAGTGTGCTTTATTCTCAGCAAATAGACGCACAATAATCTCAATCGTATGATTTTTCGTATCCCAATCAAGTGCTACATCATAATCAGTAATCGTTTTTTCAATCGCCTGATCTAAATAATCAAGTAAGTTTTCTTTTTTCATTTTACTTCCTCCAACCCCAGTCTTCATCGATCTGGTTCTTTTTTTGTAACGAAACGTACGGATTCCCGGAAACAACAAATCGTAATGGCATTGCTGTCCATTCTCCCTTGTTAGGTATTCCAATCCTAGGCAACGCACTAATTTTTTTCGGTTCTCTTTTTTTCTCATAAACCAAATGTAATGGACTATCTATAATTGATTTTCCATAAAGTTCTTGCGGTATTCCTAATGCGGCAACTAATTTTCCCGGTCCATTACTGATGTCCGGACCTATTTTTCCACCTCTATTGGCACTCATCTGTTCGATTCCTGTCACAGGCTCGATTGCTCGGATCATGACCCCTTGAGGAATTCCTTCAGGTTGCGTAATAATATTTAAAATGCGGTGCGTATGCATCGTGTAAAGATAAATCGTTCCTGGCTTTTCATACATTGCCGCTACTCGTGGTGTCCTTCGCATACCAAAACTGTGTGCAGCCTCATCATCTGGTCCAAGATAAGCTTCCGTATCTACGATATATCCGCCAACAATTCCTTTAGGTGTAGAATATTCTAAATACATACCTAGTAAATCTCTTGCCACTTCAGGTGTTGACTTACTCCCTAAAAGTTCATCTAAATTCCGATTATCCATCATTCTATTCACCTCCCTTATCATACACAAATTTAATCGGATAAGCTATGAAAACAGAGGCGTAGGAGCGTGGGACAAAACTAAAAATCAGTTTTGTCACAGACTCTAACTCCGAATAAACGGTGGGAGCAGAAGTAACTCCTTCGGAAATAAGCCGAAATTCACAAAAATTTGAAAAGCAATTTTCGTTCATTTCTTCTTATTTCTCGGAGTTAAACACTTCTGTCCCAACCTCTTTCTTCTACTGAGAATATCTGGGAAAACAAGATAAGGAGATGCATAAAAATATGCGCTCTCCTTATTCGTTGATCTATGCTGATCTACCTTTATTCAAAGAAACCTCTACTATTTACCTATCACTAATCTTCTAGTATACACGGCTTGTCCTGAATGCATCACTGCATCATCAATGATAGAAATGATTCGATCTCCTCTTGTTACTGGAGGTGTCCAATTCGTATCGATCACTTCGCTAAAGCTTGCTTCATCTACATTCTCTAAATAATCGTTCGCCAAGTGGATACTGTCATTTAAGTAATCAATAAGCAATTGTTTTTCTTTTACGACCACTTTTTTCGCTTCTTCAGGTGTATGGCGCCAGTCCTGAGTATCATCAGATAAATCCAATGAAAATTTTTTATTCCACCCAGTACTTATCCAGAGTGGTTTGCTTCCGTTCAAGTCTGAAATTTGATAATCAATTTCTCGAGCCGTATGCCAGATCAGCCATGTAACTGATTTGATCAATGGTTGAGGCATCGTGTTTGCTTCGGTTAAATCCATTTGATCCAATGTTTCTTCAAAACGTTCACGCGCTCTTTCCAATAGTTTGGTTTCAAATCGTGTATTCCCCATTGTTTCCCTCCTGATACATTTTTTATTTGTTTATTCTATTTTACACCAAAGAAAATAAAAGAGAACGGATTCTGTTTTTCTATGTAATCACTCACACCTTCCAACAATTATGAGCGTGGGACAAAACTAAAAATCAGTTTTGCCACAGACTCTAACTTCGAATAAACGGCGGCCAAAAGTCAGGTTTTTTCGGAAATTTCGAAAACCTAAACGACTTTTGTCTCGACCTCATCCTTTCTTTAGCATCTGAACTTACCTAATTCACAGTATCTTTTCCACTATGCTATAATTAACGTACGAAAATCAAAAGGAGGAGTTTTTTATGCAACAACCCTTAGCCTATCGCATGCGGCCTCGAACGATTGACGAAGTTGTTGGGCAAACGCATTTAGTCGGTGAAGGCAAAATCATTCGCCGAATGGTTGATGCAAAAATGTTGTCTTCCATGATTTTGTATGGCCCGCCTGGAACCGGAAAAACTAGTATTGCTAGTGCGATTGCTGGTTCAACGAAATTTGCTTTTCGAATGCTGAATGCGGCCACAGATTCAAAAAAAGATTTGCAGATCGTTGCAGAGGAAGCAAAAATGAGCGGTACAGTCATCCTTTTACTTGATGAAGTCCACCGTCTGGATAAAACAAAACAAGATTTTTTACTTCCTCATTTAGAAAATGGGCGGATCATAATGATCGGTGCCACAACCGAAAACCCATATATCACTATCAATCCCGCTATCCGTAGTCGAACCCAGATTTTTGAAGTCAAACCTCTAGATGAACAAGATATTAAAAAAGCAATCCATACAGCTCTGCATGATAAAGATCGTGGGCTTGGTCAGCTTAGCATAGAGTTGGACGATCAAGCATTGCTTCATTTATCACGCGCCACGAACGGAGATCTTCGAAGTGCGTTGAACGGATTAGAGCTTGCTGCACGTTCAACTAAACCGGATCAATCAGGGATGATCCACCTAACTCTTCCTGTCATTGAAGAATGTGTGCAGAAAAAAGCATTGACCCATGACAAGAACGGTGATGCCCATTATGATGTGATTTCTGCATTCCAAAAATCTATACGCGGAAGTGATGTAGATGCCGCCCTTCACTATCTTGCCCGCTTAGTCGAAGCAGGAGATCTAGCAAGTATTTGTCGGCGTCTGATGGTCATTGGTTATGAAGATATCGGTTTGGGGAATCCTGCAGCAGCTGCTCGAACGGTCAATGCTGTTTTAGCTGCGGAACGTCTGGGACTTCCGGAAGCGCGCATTCCATTAGCAGATGTTGTTGTCGATCTATGTTTGTCACCTAAATCCAATTCTGCTTATACTGCGTTGGATGAAGCAATCTCTGATATCCGCGCCGGAAATGCTGGCGAAGTCCCTGACCATTTACGTGATAGTCATTATCAAGGCGCTAAAGTATTGAATCGAGGAGTGGGCTATCAATATCCACATAACTTTGAAAATGCTTGGGCGAATCAACAATATCTACCTGATAAACTGAAACATGCGCAATATTATCATCCAAAAGATACTGGAAAGTATGAACAGGCACTAGGACAACAATATTACCGTATCAAAGACTGGAAAAAAGAACTTCCTAAACATGACTAAGTGTGTATTCTATTTTCCTGAGCGCTCTCATTGCTCTTTTTATTTTCCTGTGCTACTATAGGAGTGGGAAATCTGTGATGTTCGAATTGTCCTCTTTGTGTGTTGACCGAACATTTTTATTGATATCTTGGGACCTGTCTTGTGTCACAGCTGGTAACACGCCTTATCATTTGGTAGTTCGATGCTACGACCATGGGACCCACCTGCTTGAATTCGCGGGATCAATACTACAGGACGAACACCGGCATTAACGGAGATTACCATTTTTTTAAGATTTAGGGGGCTATGCCATTTTGGTACAGCTCCCTTTTTCATCTTTGAAAACTATCTAACCTATGAGCGATAGTTAGAATTTTGGAGGAATTCATATGATCCAACTGTTAATGGGCATTGCCGCATTACTATTATTATTTGTCAGCTATTATTTATTAAAAAAACAGCCTATCTTTTTTGTATTAATCGAAAAAACAGAAAAAAATCAAGGTTTCTTGCAATTTTTTGGCGCCATTTATGCCTTTTTAGGAATCTTAGGTATAGCCGTGGCTTTTTTCAATCAACGGTTTATTGCTCTATCCTATTTGATCCTCGTCATTCTCGTAGCTTCCGTGTTCAGTATCAATTTTGCGAAAAAAATGGCTAAACCAAACAGTAAATAATTCTCTTTTTTTCAGAATTGTTTTACAATAGGTGTGTAAAGATGTTTTATCTGAAGGAGTGAACGCATATGTTACAACAATACAAAAAAATCATGGTCGCCGTAGATGGCTCTGAGGAAGCAGAATTAGCTTTTCAAAAGGCTGTTAACGTCGCTATAAGAAACAACGGGGAGCTATTATTAGCACACGTCATCGATACTCGTTCTTTCCAAACAGTCTCTTCATTTGATGGGATGTTGGCTGAGCAAGCAACTGAAATGGCTAAACAAACTCTTGCTGATTATGAAACCAATGCTAAAAAAGCTGGGTTGAGTAAGGTGACTACAGTCATCGAGTACGGGTCTCCTAAACAAATTATTGCAAAAGAAATTCCTGAGGATAACCAAGTAGACCTTATCATGTTAGGTGCGACAGGATTAAATGCTGTTGAACGACTATTTATAGGTTCTGTTTCAGAATTCGTTATTCGCAACGCTGCTTGCGATGTCCTTGTTGTACGTACTGATTTAGAGAACCAATTACCCAAGAAAAAGGATAAATAAGCACAAAACTGTTTGGTGAGAGAATTATTCTCCCATCAAACAGTTTTTTTTTTGCATTTTACCTTCACTCATTGATGAGCATTCGCTTTTAAAATCAAGCTTATTTTCGCAAGCGTTCAACATCACGAGCAATCATTAGTTCTTCATCTGTTGGAATCACTAATACTTTTACTTTTGAGTCTTTTGTTGAAATATCCAAATCTTCACCATGGAGTTTATTCAATTCAGGATCGATTTCACAGCCAAACCATGTCATTCCTTTAATGATTTCACTACGAACATGTCCATCATTTTCACCGATTCCGGCAGTGAAAATAATTGCATCTACACCATTCATGGTTGTAACATAACCACCAATGTATTTACGTATACGGTCGACGAAAATGTCATAGGCCAAGCGAATATGTTCTTTTTCATAGTTTTTCTCAAGATCACGCATATCACTTGATAAACCTGTTAAACCTAAAAGACCTGATTTTTTATTCAAGATATCCATCACTCCATCGATATCGATCTCTAATTTCTCCATCAAATACGGTATGACAGCTGGATCAATATCACCAGAACGTGTACCCATCGTTACTCCTGCGAGTGGTGTAAATCCCATAGAAGTATCTACTGATTTCCCACCATCAACGGCTGTGATCGATACACCATTTCCGAGGTGACAAGTAATCAACTTCAATTCTTCAATCGGTTTGTCGAGTAATTTAGCTGCTCGTTCAGAAACATATCGATGGCTCGTTCCATGGAAACCATATTTTCTAACTTTGTAATCTTCGTAATAAGAAATAGGTAAACTATATAAATAATTGTGTTTTGGCATTGTTGCATGAAATGATGTATCAAAAACAGCTACGCTAAGAATGTCTGGTAATATTTTTTTGAACGCTTTGATCCCCATTAGATTTGCTGGATTATGCAAAGGTGCAAATTCTGCTAATACTTCGATTCGTTTCATGACATCTTCATCAACGATCACAGAATCTCCATAAGTTTCACCACCATGTACGACACGATGTCCTACACCAGTGATTTCATCATACGAGCTTAGAATATGCAGTTCAATCAAATGATCTAATAGCATTTTTACTGCTATTTCATGGTCTTCAATATCCATGATTTGTTCGAATTTTTGATCTTCGCCATACTTAATAGTAAAAATAGAATCTTGTAAACCAATTCTTTCCACAATTCCTTTAGCGACTACGGTCTCTTCTGGCATTTGATATAACTGCCATTTCAAACTTGAACTTCCAGCATTGATTGCAATTGTTTTAGACATATTACTCTCCTTCTAGTTGAATGATTACAGAGAAGACGATTTCCATGTTTCAAATTCTTTAAAAAATTCGGTCACCTTCTCTGGTTTCTTTAGTGAATCAAGTTTTACAAGCAACACTTCTTGTGCTTGTTTTGCATTTGGCCCTTTTCTTTGTAAAATCAAAATACTTTTTTGTGATTGCTTGTTGCGGAACAATTCGTCTGGTAATTGAATCATCCCTTGTAGATAACCTTCCTCTTTAAACCATTTCTTCACATTTTCACTTTGTTCTGTTTCTAAAAAGTTACTTGGCATCAAAAATAGACCAAATCCATCTGGTTTGACATATTTCATCGCTTGTTCTAATAACAGATGATGTGCATAGCTGTGGCCTACCTTGGCGCTTGTTAAAAATTCTTTTACTTTTTGATCATTCGGATAATAACCGATCGGTAAATCACTGATTGCAACGTCAACTGGATCAACCAGTAAATCTTGTAATCCATCTTGGTGGAAATATTGTACATTTGCTTGGGTCAAATCGCTCGTTGAAGCAGCAACTGCTAGCAATGTATCATCGATCTCTACACCAAACCCTTCCGTTTGATATCCTGCGTTCGTTAGATTTAAAAGAACTGTTAATAACAAGTTACCCATTCCTGCCGCAATGTCTAAAACTCTGACTGGCTCTGTCTTTTTTGTGAACAGTTGTTCAATTAAGAAGACGAATAAAAAACCAATACTATCTGGAGTCAACTGGTGATTTGCTTGCAGATGTTCAGTCTGTGCCCCCTTTAGTAACAGTAGTTGAGACAGACGACGCCATTCTTCTGGCTCAAAAGATAATTGACTGAATTCTTCATAGATCGCTGAAATCTGTTTTGTGATCTCTTCAGTCGGCACCCCATCCACCACACGTACTTGATAGTTGTCGATTAAGTTCTCAGCATTTTCGACATAGGCTTCTAAAAAGGAAGTTCCCAATGCATTTTGTAAAAGCTGAATCGCTTTTAGGTTTTGTTCAAAACCCTGTTCCATTTTTTCTGGTAACATGGTGCACCTCATTTCTAGATATATTATAACAATTATTTTACCTGTTTAATTTTAACGAAGAATCGACAAAATTTCAATCGTTTTCACACTTTTTTATTTGTGAAATAATAAACACATATATCAGAAAAACAGCGCTATAACAGAAAAGAGGGCGTTTTCATACATTTAGTCACAAACTGTATCACAATCTGTACCATTATTTAACTTTTCCGTAAATTTGAAGGTATATGGTAGAACTTCAATGTGGAACTCTACTTCGTTATTTTGTTGAGTGTAAAAAACGATACCAGTAGAATATTGATATTTCCCTTTTACTTTTTCATTGGTGATTTTTGATAATGCTATTTGTTTCATTATTTTGGCTATATAATATTTCTCAGTTCGCTGATTGATATCGATAGTCAGCCGATAATTTTCTAAAATAACTAACATCAAGGAACTACACACTAAGAAAATCAAAAGTGTAGTTATCAAGATATTCGCTTGATTATGCCGTTCCATCTTTGCTTTTTGTCCAAACGCCTTCATACTCCTCCCCATTTTCAAAAGATATCAAAAAAGACACTGTCGTCTCATTTTCTTTTACGATCCATGTATTGACAGCTGTCAGCATGGGTTGATGGCCTCCATTTCGACCTCGTTTGCGTATCATATTTTTGTATTGCTCGATAGAATAAGCTTTATCGGAGATTTCATAATAGACACGATCATCTTTGACTAGGATATTTTCACCATGTTTTATTTCTTCTTCAAACTGCACTAAAAAAATCAACCATTCTTTTTGGTCTTTTCTTTGTAAATACTTATTTACTTGATTTGCTTGATTGATCAACAAAGTCATCGATAGGAAGATACTGCTTAAAACAACTAATGAAATCAGACATTCGATCAGTGTAAAGGTAGGTTTATTTTTGGAGGATCTCAATGGTATCCTCCTCCTGCGTGATTTTCACTTGTTGTATCCCATTTTGGTTTGACTCAATCACTGTTTTACTTTTCGGCTCAACGATTGTCCTACTAGGTAACTGTTGATGTTTCCGAAAAGTTTTGACATCTTCATATAATCTACGTACTAGCAAAACTCTTCGATTGTTCTGCTTGTCTAACTGTAATAAAAATCGATTGCTTGAACTTACCAAATAGATACAGGCAACTGTGACTGTTAACGCCATCAGCGTTTCTAATAATACAAAACCACTTTTATTCGACTTTTTTAAGATAATGACCACTTCCCATTTGGAATTGATAGCTGATCAACTGTTTTTCTTCCTTCCAGTAAAACTGATACGCATTTAAGGAACTTTCGTTTCCAGTTTTTGCAGCAAATATAAGTGTTGGGGCCCTTCTCACTTCAATTTCTTTAGGTATCTTCAATATTGTCCAACTGCTCATTTGCTGTGGAACTGTAAAAATGATCTGAGCTTGTTTGTTATCATAGGCGATCGTTGTGTTTTCCTGGTTAACGATTGCTGCTTTTTGTGTGGCATAAATTCTTCTTTCAAATTGATCAAAGAACTGATAGGCAGCTAATCGTGTTTGCCACGATGAAATAGAAACGAATGGAAAGATAAACAAACTTGATATAATGAATAGAACAAGTAGAGTTTCTAGTAATGTGTGCCCAGGTGGGTCATGCTTACTTTTTATTATAAGCATCTGCATGTTCTTGTTTGATATACCCTTCTTTCAATAACTCAGCTATCGTAGGGACCTTTCCGTTATTTTGTAACGAGTATAGCTCCTTTTGTGCATCGATCAATTGAAGCACAGCCGCCCTTCCTTCTTTATTTACATGATCCCGATACCGCGAAATATTAGGAATAAATAACAAAACTAAAGCACTGATCACTAGTAACACAATAAGCATTTCTATCAGTGTGAAACTGGCAAGTTCCCGATTAAGAAAAAGTCTTTTTTTCTTGGTCACGCTCATAATAAAACCTCCTCGATGTTTCCATATACAGGCAGTAGAATTGCAGCATAAATCAGTAGGATCAAACCAGCGATCCCGAAAAAAAACAGTGGTTGTATCCAATGGAGTATTCGATTGATCTTTTGAAAAAAATGCCGTCTGGTCAATGAGCTATAAAATAATAACTCCTTTCCAAGTTGTCCCTTTGCTTCACCTTGTAAAATAATTTGACTAAAATCTTCGGTAAAGAATGTATAACTTTGAAATTGTTCAGCCAAAGGAATCCCTAATTCAAGTCCTTTAGTTAGTCGAAAAGCCAGTAATTGGATCAAACTTCCTTGTCTTGTTTCCTTCAAGCAATAAATGATTTGACGTAATTCTAATCCTTCATAGAATAATTTTCCTAATTCAAGAGCAATATAAGAAGATTGATAGAGTGAGAACATTCGCCCGAAAAATACTAGTTGACTAAACCAAGTATATTTTTGTATAACATCCATTTTAGTCAATCGAACCTGAATAAAAATCAGTAGAAGTCCCCCGACCAAAAATGTTCCAAGCAAATACCAATGGAAAGTTTTTAGAAATACTATCCCCCAATGTGAAGCTGCGACCATATCCGTAGCAAGGAGTTGTGGCAAAACCATTTGCCGTAAAGCAGCAAGTATTCCCAGTAAAAAAATCAATAATAGACAGGGATAACTGATCATTTTTTTCAATTCTTTACGAAATTCTTCAACCAATCGAAATTGTTCAGCTATTCCTTTCAATGTTTCAATTAAATTCCCATGCGTCTCTGCTAACTCGACTTGCACTAATTTTTCAGAGCTGAATCCCATTTGTTGCAATACATCATAAAATGGATGTCCTTCCTGTAGCAACCGCTGTGCATTTTGTAAATGGATCTGGGTTATTGCTTGGATTTTTAAGAGGATCGTTATTGCCTCTTGGATACTGAATCCATTCAAGAGTAATTCTCCCATCAATTGAATATATTTTGCTTGTTCTTTGATAGACATTTTTTTAAAACGTTGTGGTCTGCCAACACGCTTTTTTTGCCTCTTCACGACTTTCTTCCCACCCCTTCTTTACAAATCCACTATATGAGAAATCATAGGCCCACAAAACTGCTGCCGATTGAAATTGATCCAACAAAATTTCTTGATAGATCACTCCTGCTAAACATTCAAATAAATCTTGGTTCTTTCCCATCAATTCAGTCATCTTGGCTTCTACTCCCTCTAGACAACGGGCGTGTACAGTAGCATAGACACGATGTCCAGTCAATGCTGCTCTTACCGCAGTATCCGCTGTTTGTTTATCTCTTATCTCCCCTATGATCAATAAGTCCGGACGGTGCCGCAATGAAAGTTTTAGGAGTTGTTCATACGTTTGGTCGATTTTATTGTTAACTTGTAATTGCAGAAATAATGGTTCTTCGATTTCTACTGGGTCCTCAATTGTAATGACTTGGAGGGTCGTTTCACGTGCTAAATAATACATCAAGGATGTTTTTCCTGAACCAACAGGACCACTGAATAAATAGAGACCTCTTTCTTTCGTATAAGTATCGATCATTTTGAAATCACGTGGGCAAAAACAACGAAAATGCTTTGCTGACAAATCGTACAATAAACGAATAACTAAGCTTTCTCTTTGTAAATAATCACCCACCGAAGACAAACGTAATCTAATTTGTCTTTCTTCCAACGGATAGGTCAACGAACCTAGTTGTGATTTTCGCTTTTCACCAATATCCATTTCTCCTAAATACTTAAATCGAGAAATCAATTGTTGTCCTAATTCAAAAGATACTTCTTGTTGAAATGTTCGCTTTTTACTATATCGATAATAAATCGTAAACCCTGATCCACTTGGTAAAATATAGATATCTTGTACATTTTTTTCAAAACTTTCTTTGATTAGTTCATTCGAAAAAACTTTTATGTCCATTCGCTTCCCTCCATAAAAAACATACGTCTTTTTCCAACTTTTATTTGTATTCTGAATTATTCTTTTAAAAATCATTGGCAAAATCCGAATTTATGTTATACTAGTAAAAATTTATTTTGGAGGGTCTAAAGTGGATTCATTACTCGAAAAACATATTTTAATCGCTGGAAAAAAACAACTCGCAGATCTAGTCATAAAAAACGCAAAAATTATCAATGTTTTTACAAAAGAAGTCATGGAGGCTGATGTTGCTATCTGTGATGGGATGATTGTTGGAGTAGGAGACTACGAGGGAAAACAAATTTATGATGCAAAAAATAAATATCTGGTACCAGGTCTAATCGACGGCCATGTACACATTGAAAGTTCCTTGTTGTCACCAAAAGAATTCGCGAAAGTTTCACTGATCCACGGGGTTACTTCCGTGGTTACTGATCCTCATGAAATTGGAAATGTTGCTGGAAGTACAGGCCTTGATTTTATGATCGATGATGCTAGAAGTGTTCCGATGAATATATTTGTCATGTTGCCTTCTTGCGTCCCAGTCACACCATTTGAAACAAATGGAGCGACTCTCGATGCTGCTTCATTTATCCCATTTCTGGAACGGCCGGAAGTCCTCGGTCTTGCAGAAGTCATGAATTATCAAGCAGTCGCAACGAACGAGGCAACAATCATCGATAAATTACGATTAATGAAGAATAAAAATAAAAAAATCGATGGTCATGCTGCTGGTATCCATGGAGACGATCTAAATGTTTACTTGGCAGCTGGAATCCGTACAGACCATGAGGCAACAACTGCTGAGGAAGCAAGAGAACGTCTAGCATTAGGCATGTATTTGATGATTCGTGAAGGAACCGTTGCAAAAGATCTTCACGCATTATATCCGGCAATCACTCCCGAAAATTCACGTCGCTGCTTATTTGTCACTGACGATAAATTGATTGACGATCTCGTTTCTGAAGGATCGATCGATCATATTATTCGGCAGGTGGTCCAATTGGGAATGGACCCACTACAAGCTATCCAGATGGCTACTTTAAATGCAGCAGAATGCTTTGGACTTGACCATTTAGGGGCGATTGCTCCTGGATATCAAGCTGATTTCTTCTTAACCGATGATTTAACTACTTTACCGATCGTTGATGTCTTCACCCAAGGAAATTTAGTAGTGGAACAAGGCGAGATAATCCAAGATAGATTTCCCACACAACCAAATCCATTTACAGATAACTTACCAGCAATGAATGTCAAACCCTTATCTAACACCTCTTTTGCTCTACCGATACACTCAGAGCAAGCACATGTGATTGAAATCATTCCCAACAGCTTATTGACGAATGATTTGATAGAAACGGTTTCTGTAAAAGGCGGATTCTTTGAACCTTCGATCGAAAATGATTGGTTAAAGATCGCAGTTATTGAACGCCACCATCAAACAGGAAATATCGGTGTCGGTATCGTCAAAGGATTCCAATTGAAAGACGGTGCGCTTGCAACGACAGTCGCTCATGACTCCCACAATATAGTTGTGGTAGGAACGAACGATGAGGATATGCTCTATGCGGCAAACCAGTTGATCAAAAAAGGTGGAGGAATGATTGCTGTCAAAGCTGAAAAAGAATTAGCTTGCCTCCCATTACCAATTGCCGGCCTAATGTCCCAAGATCCTTTTTTAGAGGTGACCACACAGTTGGTTTCTCTAACCAAAGAAGCCTATAAATTAGGAGCAAGTCAAGCCTTCGATCCCTTTTTGACTCTTTCTTTTTTAACTTTGTCTGTCATTCCCGAGTTAAAAATCACTGATAAAGGGTTGTTCTCCTTTTCTAAATTCAATTTGATCGAACCTTCGATCAAAAAAGGATAATCTACTTTTCTAGGTATTTAATAAATAAAAATTGAAAATACAAACAAGGTGGGACAAATCTAAAAATCAGGTTTTTCGGAAATTTCAAAAAAAACGTGGGACAAAAGTAAGAAACACTTTTGTCCCAACCTCTTTTCTCTCCAATTTCTCAAACCTAAACGACTTTTTTCTCGACCACTTTATATTTTTCCGTACCGCTAAATCATGATAAACGATACTTCAACTTATTTTGTTTTATCTTTAAATTGTGCTTCAACTCGATAAATCCTTTGTCCTCTTGAAGAAAATTTTTCTTCATATTCAGTCATGATATTTCCTGCAAAATCACTTTGGTGCAGATCAAGCCATACTTGCTTGATGACCATTCCATATTGAGAAAAACTTGCTAGTGAATATTCAAATAACCCTTGATTGTCTGTTTTAAAGTGGATCTCCCCTTCAGGACGTAAAATCTGTTCATCCACAGCTAAAAAAGTTTTGTAGGTCAAGCGACGCTTTTCATGTCTTTTTTTAGGCCATGGATCAGAGAAATTCAAGTAGATTTGGTCTACTTCACTATCTGAAAAATACTCCGTCAGTGCTGAGCCATCGACATGCAATAGTTTCAAATTAGGTAATGGTTCTTCAAGAAGCTTGTCTAAAGCGATCGACACAACGCTCACTTGCATCTCCACCCCGATATAATTGATTTCTGGATGTGCTTTTGCCATTCCTGTGATGAATTGTCCTTTTCCCATACCAATCTCGATATGGATTGGTTGATCATTTCCAAATAGTTCGTGCCATTTCCCTTTCCATTTGGTAGGCTCACTGATGACAAGATCTGGGTGTGCTGCTAACATTTCTGCAGCTCCTGGGCGATTTCGTACGCGCATGAAACTTTCCATTCCTTTCTTAGTTAAAAAAATAAAGATCAGACAAAGTGAAGTTAAACTCTTCTGATCTCAAATTAAAAATACACATGTTTTATTTTTGTTTTTTTCTGGTGATGCATCGGTATTTACGACTTTTATCAACCGCTGAATACCCGCTTCAGCTGTAGAATTTCTTCGTTCATTCTCCGATGATCATCCCGTTTACAATATCTAGTGATCTCTTGAAGCAGATTCATTGCAGCATACCAATGCAATTTCTCAAGTATTTCATCTGTCGGTCTGATGCCATAACTGATAAGCCACTGATTCCAATTAGACAACGGTACATAATTCCCTAAAATCGTGGCGAGATCGACCGCAGGATCCGCAAACATGATTGAATCCCAGTCAACTAGATATAAATAATTTTTACATACTAACCAGTTACGATGATTCACATCTCCATGCACCACTGCAAAATCTTCTTTATCCGTATGTGGAAGCTGTTGACGTAAAAACTGATGAACAATTTGTAAGAATTGATTGTTTTTAAGCATCTCAGGTAAATCTAATTCATAGTGCTTCAACATTTTTTCTGGAGTCATTACTTTACCGCCAATACGTGTCAGCATTGTCTTCAATGATGTTGAGTGATGCAAATGATACAATACATCAATGACGTCATTTCTTTGCCCGATTTCATTGGGTGTCAATAAACGTCCTTCTAACCATTCTTGTGCTGTTAAAGTATCCCCATTCCCAGTACGTTTTGTCCATACTAGCTTTGGCGTGATTCCTTCTCGGGATAGTGCAGCAAGCATTGGAGTCGTGTTTCGTTTAATAAAGACCTTGTCTTCATCACGCATGCCTATGTATGTTTTTCCCGTATCACCTTTGATGGGGCGTAAACGCCATTCTTGGTCTAACTGAAACTCCATCATGCATTCTCCCGTCCTCTTAACTCTATGTTTTGCAGTACTTATTATTCTAGTCGCCTAAGCCGCGAACGTCAAGCACATATACGTTCTTTTTCCATCATTCAGCTTCAAAAAACCATCTTTTATCAAAAAAAGAGAACGAAAAGAGGTTGGGACAGAAGTGTTTAACTCTGAGAAATAAGAAGAAATCAACGAAAATGGCTTTTCAAATTTTTGTGGATTTCGGCTTATTTAAGAAGGAGTTGCTTCTGCTCCCACCGTTTATTCGTTTTTAAAGCATGAGACAAAAGTATTTCTTACTTTTGTCCCATGCTCTCTTTCATCTTCTTTTTTCCGTTTTTTATTCTTGTATCTCTTCAATCATCCATTTTTTTGAGTCTAGCGGGAGCATACAGCCCAACAAACAGTCCCGCAACCACTAGATAAATGATCAGAGGGATCACTTTTTCTACTCCACTTAGGACAATGGCAGCCAGCAACCCAAAAAGAATTGCTACTGCAAGAAGTACTCCTAATAATAATTTTTGAATCGCTCGTTTCTTCTGCTCTTCTTGAACTGGGTATAGTTTAACGAGTGTCATATAGCGAAATTGATTGTATAAAGGAAGAAGCTGAAATCCAATCAGGTAAATGAATAATGCTCCGATACCACTGATAAAATAAACGTCAGACATACTGGCTATCAGAATACCACCGATCAACGTCAATCGAAAAACAAGCCCACTAAAATCAGTTCCTCTAACAAATCTTCTCATATAAAGGTAATAATATGTGTTCGCTGGTGTTTTACTGATTCTTTCTAACAAAGGATCGAAGTACTTTCTTCTTTTAACTTTGGAAGTGATTTCTGGAACATCCGTAAAAAGATTGATGAATTGATAAATTTGATGTAAACGATGTTCTTCGATCTGCACCATTTTTTCCCAATCCAAACGACGATCCATTTTTTTCCATAAGAACCAGCCATAGATAATAGCTTGAGCGATTGCACCTACAAGTCCTATCCAAATCCAGTAAAAAGAGAAAAAGAGCATGAGTAAGCTAGATACAGCCCATGCGGCTTTCCACACAAGTAACTGGCGGTTGTCGATCCGAAACACTTCTGCTCTTTTAATTTGTAACTGACTACTTTTCATACACCAGAGCATGATCAAATAAAAAAAGAAGACTGTAAAAGGTCGCCCCGTAGAAACAACGAGTAAAGGCATAGAAAAGCCACAGATCAAGCCTAAAAAGATGAACGGAAAAATACATGAATAGCGAAAGGCTTGCTGTAAATAGCCGCGCATTTCTTCTTCTTTAGGTAATAGAAAAACAATATCAGCCGCACGAGTAAAAGAAGCAAACTTTCCAAAATATAGGCAAAGAAGCCAAAATACAGAAAGGATCACTCCGCCTAATTGAAAAGGGGTCGTTAGCGTTTTTAGCCAATTAGAATAATAGAAACCTACCCCACCGATTAGAAATAAACAGATCAGTACAAAGTGATCATTTAGGACATATCGCATATATTTCATCATTTTCTTCTGATGCTTCGCTAATCGTAATTGAAAAAAATTATTCATCTTGCTGCTCCTTTGTTAAAGAAAGATAGATTTCATCTAACGAAGAACCAGGTAGTTGGAATTCCTCTTGCAGATCGTTCAACGTTCCATTCGCACGTATCTCTCCATTATGCAACACCACAAAGCGATCACAATATTTTTCTGCTGTTGCTAAAATGTGTGTGGACATCAAGATGCCAGATCCTTCATTTTTCATTTCCACCATCAATTCCAGTAACGCATTGATTGCCAAAGGGTCTAACCCTAAAAAAGGTTCATCAATGATATATAAGGAAGGCTCAATTAAAAAAGCACATAAAATCATTACCTTTTGCTTCATTCCTTTTGAAAAGTTAGCTGGAAACCATTCTAAGCGATTCTCTAAGCGGAAAGTATGCAATAATTTTTTCGCTCTTCTCATCGCAGTTTCAAGTGGGATATTATACGCCATCGCAGTAATTTCAATATGTTCTCTTAAAGTGAGTTCTTCATAGAGAGAAGGTGTTTCGGGAATATAACCGATTTGTTTTCGATAAGCTTCCGTATTTTTATTCAAAGTAAGATCGTTGATTGAGATCGTTCCCTTTTTTTGCTCCAAAAGCCCGATAATGTGTTTGATCGTTGTACTTTTCCCAGCACCATTCAACCCGATCATTCCCACCATCTCACCTGGGTTCACTCTGAAACTGATATCTTTTAAAACGGGTAGATGACCGTAGCCCCCCGTGACATTTTCTAATATTAAACTCATAAATTTCCCTCCGTAAGTATACTGCTATTATTATACCACGAAGAAAATCGAGTCAATTTATTTTTTTTCATACATTCCTTTGAACTTATGGTAAAGTTAAACTAAAGAATTATTTCTAATGGAAAGGATGTTTCAAATGGAAAACTGTATCTTTTGCAAAATTATCAATCAAGAAATTCCTAGCTATAAAGTCTATGAAGATGAAAAAGTATATGCCTTTTTAGACATTTCTCAAACAACAAAAGGTCATACCCTTGTCGTTCCCAAGAAACATGTTTCAGATATTTTTGACTATGATGAAGAATTAGCAGCAAATGTTTTTTCACGAATCCCTAAAATTGCCCGCGCAATCGAAAAAGCTTTCCCAGAAATGGAAGGTCTAAATATCTTAAACAATAATCGAGAACTTGCTTATCAGTCTGTCTTTCATTCACATATCCACTTGGTACCTAGATACAGCAAAAAGGATGACTTCTCTATTCATTTTGGCAATCATCAAGAAGATTATACAGCTGAGACCTTAGCTAGTATCCAAAATGCTATCCAAAAGCAGGTGAATACCCATGATTAAAAATTTTCTCAAAGGTCTTATCTTTGGCGCAGCAGTAGGTGCAACATCGGGTCTACTATTCGCACCCAGAAGTGGCAATGAGACAAGAAAAAAACTAATCACTGAAGTCGACGAAGCAACTGCTTTGACGAACGAATTAAATAACAGTCTTAATCATTTTAAGCATGCCTTAGTAGAAACAAAAGAAACCGCAAATTCTGTTATTCCTGCTTTCCAAAATGCTATGAAAAAGGATATTGAAAATTTTAAATTTCAAGCAGAACCAAGGATTGCTCAAATCCAAGAACAGGTAGAAAAATTGTCTCAAGAACTTCCGAACGACTTACAATAATACGTTTTTTTTAATAATCATGGGACATATTTTATCATTTTTTAAAATTTAAATGGTGAATGTGATGAAAATTTGAATTTTATTTGAAACTATCGTAAGAACGGTTTTATTGAGAATTTTATGTGGTATAGTTATATATGTAAAAATAATAATAAATTACAGGAGAGCAGAATTGAATGAAAAAAAATAAAATAATTTTAGCAGCAACTAGTGCGTTGGCTGTGTTGGCACTAGCAGCTTGTTCAGGTAGTACAGATAAAGATATTGCAACAATGAAAGGTGGAACCATTACTGTTTCAGATTTTTACGATGAAGCAAAAACTTCTTCTGCCAATCAACAGTTAGTTCAAAACATGATCATTTATAAGGTTTTCAATAACAAATATGAAGATAAAGTATCTGACAAAAAAGTCAATGCCGAGTATGACAAACAAGCAAAAAGCTACGGCGATACATTTGAATCTCAATTGGAAGCAGCTGGCTATACAAAAGACAGCTACAAACAAACAATCAAAAATAATCTAGTCTTACAAGCTGGAATCAAGGATCACATCAAGCTGACTGACGAAGATTTGAAAACTGCATGGAAATCTTTCCATCCAGAAGTAGAAGCTCAAATCATTAAATTAGGTAGTGAAGATGATGCGAAAGATGTGAAAAAATCAGCTGACAATGGTGATGATTTTACAAAATTAGCAAAAGAAAAATCAACTGACACAACAACAAAAGAAGACGGCGGAAAAGTCAAGTTTGATTCTCAAAGCAAGACTGTTCCTACAGAAGTACAAGAAGCTGCATTTAAACTGAAAGATGGCGAAGTATCTGATGTCATCACTGCTACAAATGCAAGTACTTACGCAACTGATTACTATGTAGTAAAAATGGTGAAAAACCAAAATAAAGGCAATGATATGGACAAGTACAAAGATGAAGTAAAACAAATCGCTACTGATACAAAACTGAATGACCAAGCTTTCCAAACAAAAGTCATTTCAGAAGAATTAAAAGCAGCGAATGTTAAAGTGAAAGATGATTCCTTCAAAAATGTCCTAAGTGCATTTACTACAGAGTCAGGTAGCAAGAGCACTTCCGATTCAGAAAAAGAATCAACTAAATCAACTAAATCTTCTGAAACAAAAGAAACTGAATCAACAAAAGCTTCAGATACTGAAGAAAGCACTACAGAATCATCAAGCAAATAAACAAAGGGAATGTAGGACAAATCTAAACATCAGTTTTGCTACAAACTCTTGAGTAAACGGCGTTCAAAAGTCAAGCCTTTCGGAAATATCAAAAAAAAAACGAACAATACAAAAAACGTATTGTTCGTTTTTTTTTCCAATTTCTCAAGCCTAAACGACTTTTGTCTCGACCTCTTTTTACCAATTGATTCCTAACATTACAGTAACGATGAGTGAAAAAGTCATTACGATTCCTAGAAATATCCCTATCGTTGTCAATGCAATCAGTCCGATTTTTGAATGATTTCTGATTTTATACGCCGTGTATAGCAGACAAAGGGCAAACAATAATCCTAGTAGCCAAATCAATAATAACTTTTTCCGATCATCAAAACTTTGAATAACTTGTTCCAATCGTCCCACGTCCCAACTGAATGATTCTCTAAATAAGTATAATCATACACATACTTGTTTTACAATACAAAAAATGTTTAAGACGAAATAAAAGCACGTGTCCTGCTAAAAGGACCACCAAGAGTTAAATCAAAAATCTAACTCTTGGTGGTCCTTTTATTCCCGCAAAGTTGACTACGTACTTTCTATTTATATATCTTTAGGTACATAAAAACTACGATTGTCCATCCCAAAAATACGATCTGTGTATTTACCTGGCTCTGTTTGTCGTATAGAAGTCAGCATCATTTGCATTGAAGCATCGATGTTATCGATTTGATGTAGAACTTCTGCCTCCATTATCCGAGGTCTTACTGGCGATCCATATTCTAGTAACCCATGATGAGCCAACACCATATGTCGCAAAACTAAAACATCTTCATCCGCCTCATTGATTTTCAACGCCACACAGGCCTTTGTAATTTCCTCGTCCACTAATACCAAATGGCCTACAAGGTTACCAGCCAACGTATATTCGGTACTCATTGGCCCTGATAGTTCAATAACCTTTCCAAGATCATGCAAAATGATTCCTGCATATAATAGTGCCCGATTCAATTCCGGATACTCATCTGCAATGGATTTGCCTAAGTGAAGCATGGTCAGTGTATGATAAGCTAGCCCACTAGCGAATGCATGGTGATTTCGTTTAGCTGCCGGAAACTCAAAAAATTGTTTTTGGTACTTGTTGAGTAAATGACGAACAATTCGATTCCAATGCGCATTTGTGATTTCAAACAATAATTGATTGATTTCTTCTTCCATTGCTTCTTTTTTCATTGGTGCTCGTTCCATATAAAGACTTGGTTCACTTGGTTCATCGATTTTCGTTAAACGCATGTGTAAAATTTTCACCTGAGGGTTTCCTTGATAAACTTCTCTTTTACCATTAAGGAACACCACTGTCCCAGCAGTAAATTTCTTTATTTCATCTTCGGAGGCATCCCAATATTTTCCGTCAATTGTTCCCGATGTATCTTGAAAAGTAAATGCGATAAATTTTTTCCCGTTTTTTGCGATTCTAACATCAGCATTTTTTATTAGAACAAACAGTTCAAACTGTTCATCAATAACTAATTCACGAATTTTTTTCATTATTTGCTCCTTCTAGTATATTTACAGCTTGTTTTAGCTCTTGGTAATAGCTTACCATTTCTTGGTCAGAAGAAAAACAAATTACCTGATACTTTTCCCCAAATTCGGCTAAAAGTTTTGCCAATTGGTACTTCCGCTGATGATCGTAATGCAACCAACCATCATCTATGATGATCGGACAAATGGAACGCTTAGCTTCTAATGATAGATAAGCAAATCGCATAGCCATGATCAGCTGATCTTTCGTACCCGTTGATAGCTCATAAATTGGATACTCCGTACTACCATCTGTTAATGTCAATGTGTCATTTTGTAATAAAATTTCGTGATAATGGTCTTTAGTCAATACTCCTAAATAATCACCTGCAATTTTTAATAACTGAGGGAGTTGCCGTTCACTCATTTCGGTTGAAAGATCACCTAAAAATGTCGCTGCAATCGCTAAGCCACCCCACTCTTCGAATAACTGTTCCAATTGTGATTTTACTAAACTAGCTTCTTGGTATAACTCATCTAGTGTCCCATCTCTTTGAAGTTCCTCTACTTGTATTTTCAAGCGTTGGCGTTTTTCGATGCTTTCTTTTTCCTCTAATTGATAGCTGTACCGTTCTTGCTGATACGTACGCAATTCTTGGCTCAATTGTTCTCTTGTCTTGCTCTTTGGAAAAAGAGACGTTAGCATTTCGGTTAATTCAGTCAATCGCTTAAGATGCGTTTTTGTTTGTTTTGCCTTTTGCAGATACACAGGTACTTCTGATGGATACATAAGTCCAGCTTTTTGTAATTGTCCGTTATACTCAGCCAACAATGTTTTCTGTTTCTTTTTAAGCTGATTGATTTCTTGCTTCAATAAGGTATTTTGTTGATAACTTCTCGCAAATTTCAACTGTTCCATCGTTTCGACAAACTGAGCAAGTAATCCCATTTTTTCAGTCAACTGCCGATCATGTATCGGTAGCCATTCCTTCACGATCTCCAATTTACTTTCGACTAGCAATAGCTTTTGTTTGATTTCCTTTACACGTACCTGTTTTTGTTCAAATAGCTCCAGTAACCTTTGGTAATCGGATACTTCCTGCCCATAAGTTCTCATCGCTTCAAATGTATTCATCTGTGCCAAGTGATTCCTAGAAGAAAACTCTCCTATTTTTTTTTCGAATACTTGCTGTTCAGTGAAGCATTTTTTATTCTTCTGGTTAAGTTCTTCTATTTGAGCAAGTACACTGTCTAATTGCCCCAGTTTTTCTTGCCACATTCCTTTAACTTCAGCTAGATTGCTCTTTTGTCCTATTTCTCTTTGCTTGTACAAATAATAAGCCACGTTTCCTACTACAAATAAGAACGGCACGAGCTTCCAAGGCATAGGAATAAAAAACGCAATCACTATGAATATTGCCGAAATGACAATCAATTGTAGGTTCATCTTTGGCTGACTACTTACCGGTTGGCTATTTATCAATTCTGGATGCTCTTCTTCTATTTTATTTATTTCCGTTTCAAGTGCTAGTTGCTGTTCTTCTACGATTTCAGAGCGAATAGACAATTGATTCCTTTTTTCACTTAATGATCGGTGCTCCGTTAAAAGTTGCTGCCATTCTTCAGTATACAAGAATTCTTTTGGTGCTTGCTGCCTCAACCAGTGCCAACGTTGCTCTAAAATTTTCAGTTCAGATTCTGTCTCTCTTTCTTCTATTTGAAGTCTTTCCCACTCTTTGAGAGATTGTTCCACTTGATTTTGTTGCTTTAGTATTTCTTTTAATGTTTCTTCATTTTCTAAATAAAAATAATAGCGAGCAGATTGTTGATCCATGCCACTATGTTTTTCGAGAGTCGTTTCTAATTCATCTAGGCGCTCCGTCATCTGTTGATACCGTTTAGAAAAATCCTCGAGGTCTATCAATAATTTTTCTTCTGGAACTTCTGATAATGACTTGCTTTTTAAAGTTTGCCATTCTTCATATAAAGGATAATTAAGTTCTTGCTGTTTGATCTGACTGATTTTTTCATTTATTTTTTGAAGTTTTTCTTGTAATACTGTTTGTTCTTGACTATAACTCTGCTCTTGTTGCACTAATTGGCTGAAATAAGCTTCTTGATTTTGTTTTTGTTGAACTTTTTCTTGCAACAACTTCCATTCATTCAATTTCTGGTTAATGAGCAATTTTTGGCCCTTCTTTTTAAATAGCTGCTGGGCTTCTTGAAAATAATCCTGTCTTTTTTGGAAAACTTGCGAGCTACCAGTAATACCTAAAGAAATCAAAGCATCATGTAGTTCCTTTTCTCTCAGGTATTCCAGCTCGGTCAACTGTTCTTGTTGAAAAGTAAAAACCTGCTGAAAGAGTTCCTTTGTTAAAGGCGTGATCAGTTTTTCTAATAATTCATCACTGCCTACCTGCTCATTAAAACGCACCTTAGCTTTGCCTCGGTTTTGTTGCTTGTAGCGTTCAACCATGATCTCTCCATAAACAGGATGTTCAAGCCAAAGCTTTCCTCCATAAGCGGAGCCATCTTTAGGAGTGTAATCCTTTTTCTTCTTTCCCTTTGAAGGAAAGCCAAATAAAATGGCTTGAATAAATTGGTAGATTGTTGATTTACCAGCCTCATTCTCCCCATAAATCAACTGATTCCCAGAAGTAAAGTCAAAGCTTTTTTGTCGCCACTTGCCAAAAGCAGCAATCTCAATTCTTAAGATTCTCATTCTTTATCCTCCTCGAACACAAAATCTCGATCGAGTAATTCTTTTGCTCTATTTAATGTTTGCTCCTGATAGTTTGGTATTTCATGGATTAATCGAAGAGCTTCTGAATGGCTGTACATTTCATTTAAGATTTGTTGAAAAATCTCAGGTGAATGATATGTCTCAAATAGTTGTTCCAATAAATCTTCTGACACCGATAAAGAAACTCGATTCGGCAATTCTTCATTCACAATAGAAATACGCCATACATAGATATTTATCAGATTGGCAGACAATTTATCTGTTAAGTAGTCCAATAGTTCTCCTGATTGGATCCTTTCGATGACTTCATGACTCAAATGAGTGTAATCAACCACTTTGATATCTAGCAAAGACAGTTTGGTGGAAGTAGTTTCAAGTTGTGTTTTGAAGATACTCAAAATGTCTTGGGTAGTTTTCGCCAATTTCAAAGAGATCGTTTTCTCTTCCCAATAAACTTCTGCCACTTCGAGCGTTTCGATTTGACTTCTCCCTTGGTCTAATTCCACAAGTAAAATTGAGCGCGCACTCGTTTCTTTTTGTGTATGTCCTTGAGGTGCTCCAGGATAATTGATCGTTCCATGCTCATTTAAGTCCATAGGCACATGGATATGTCCCAATGCCCAATAGTCATAGCCTTTATCCTGCATTTGTGAAACATGAAAAGGAGCATAATTTCCTTTTTCGTTTGCTCCTATCTCCCCATGATACATTCCTATATGATAGTCTACTGAATCCCTCAATGGAAAATCCACTACTTTATTCTGCTGGATCCACTGATGAAGATAGCTGAATCCACTGATTGCTACTTCTTCTTTTGATTTACTGATCAACTTTTTAGTTTCAACACTCTCTGAAGTAAAGAGATGTACGTTATCAGGGAATTTAAACCAATACCTTTCCTGTTGGTAATAATCGTGATTCCCAAATATCATATATACATCAATATTACTTTGGTTCAAGCGTTCCATTTGGTCAACGAAATGTTTTTGGATTTTCAATGAAGGACGAGGCTGGTGAAAGCTATCTCCAGCCAATAAAACAAAATCAACCGCATGTTTTATTGCTTCATCCACAATGTTTGATAAAACATTTAAATTGGCTATTAATAACCTTTCCTGTACTCGCTTATCCAAATTTACTAATCCCTCAAATGAACGGTCCATATGTAAATCAGCTGCGTGAATGAATTGAATCATCGAAAATCCTCCTTTTTGATCAAAGTAAGCTCCTCTAGAGCATTTTTCATTTTTCTATTTAATAAAACTAGTGATATTTCGAGCTATCTATCCTATTTATCATACCATTTTCCTTCGTTTTTTTCATCTAAAACCGAAAATTTGTTCCCATCGTTTTTTTCTCTAATCAAAAAAACATACAAAAAAGCAGATGAACTTTCGTTCATCTGCTTTTACCATTTGCGTGGCGACGTCCTACTCTCACAAGGGGCAACCCCTCACTACAATCGGCGCTAAGAAGCTTAACTTCTGTGTTCGG
>NZ_SPHN01000017.1:0-55467 GCF_005844145.1 Enterococcus sp. BSD2780061688st2 D3 | reverse complement strand
AATTTATTAGGCTTATTTCGTATACTTTTTTCTTGATAAAAACCAATAGAAAAAAGTACTTGACTAAACGTAGGAAAGAATGTGGCCCAAATCTAAAAATCAGTTTTGGTACGGACGCTCGAATAAACGGCGCCCAAAAGTCAGGTTTTTCGGAAATGTCAAAAAAAAACGAGCAATACAAAAAGCGTATTGTTCGTTTTTCTCTCCAATTTCTCAATCTAACCGACTTTTGTCTCGATCTTTTGGATGCTTAATCTTCTAAAGCTACATTATGGAAGACATGTTGCACATCTTCAAGATCTTCCAACGCATCGATCATTTTTTCAAATGTTTCTTGATCTTCTGGAGATAATGTTACTTCATTTTGGGGGATCATTTGGATTTCTGCAATTGAAAAATCAGAGATCCCTTTTTCTTTTAAGGCCTCTTGGATACCATGGAAATCTGCTACTTCACCGTAAACGATGATTTGACCATCTTCTTCCATCACATCACGTACATCAATGTCTTTATCCATTAGGTATTCAAGGATTTCATCCGCATCTTCACCCGCAAATCCAAAGATCGCTGTGTTGTCGAACATGTAGGAAACTGCCCCTGAAACACCCATGTTTCCGCCGTTTTTACCAAAAGCAGCACGTACGTCAGCTGCTGTACGGTTCACATTATTTGTCAATGTGTCGACAATGACCATTGAACCACTTGGGCCAAACCCTTCATAGCGTAGTTCAGAGTATGTTTCATCGCCTGCACCTTTGGCTTTTTCAATTGCACGATCAATGATATGTTTAGGTACGTTGTAAGTTTTAGCGCGTTCAATGACGAAACGTAGTTTTTGATTGGCATGAGGGTCAGGGTCACCTGATTTTGCTGCCGCATAGATTTCGATCCCAAATTTTGCATAAACTCGGCTGTTATTTGCATCTTTAGCTGTTTTTTTCGCTACGATGTTTGCCCATTTACGTCCCATATTCTCACTTCGCTTTCTAGTTTAATCGTTCTTTTATCGTTGTGTCTTACACAAAATGTCCTGTTCCATTATACTTGTGTTTTCTATTTCTGTGAAGTATTTTTTCTATTTCCTATTTTTTTATTCATAGATATAGGGTCTTCTACCAAAATTTTGTTCCTGAACACCTGACGCCAACTGGTAAATTTGATCACTCCGTATTAAAAGATGTGCAACCTGTGCTTCCTGTTTGCCTATTTTTGCAAACAGCGGAAGCGTTCGTTTTTCTTTCAAAAATACTCGTCCTTTTTTTGTCGAACCCAATATATTTAGATACAGATGTGCTTGTTGCCTTTTTATTTCTTCCGTTTTGATATTTAGCAGTGTATAACAAGCTAAACGTTGCAACCTCGTCCACGTATAACGCTTCGTTTTGACCAAATCAATAAAATCAGCAAAAGTCGTCGCTTCTTTCGCCGCTTTTATCAGTCGCACTTCGATTCCCTCTGTCATTTGATAAATTGTTTGTAATTCTTCTGTTTCTGAAGACAATAATCGATAACGGAGTAGTGGCCAATAGGTTTCCCACGTCTGCATCGAGGCAGACTGAAAAATTTTGGCTGTTTCAGTTGGTACATAATGATCGATTGCTCTTTTTTCGCTCAATGCTTTTCGAATGGCCGTCGCACTAGCAATTTGCTGCTCTGGCAGTTCTTGATCATGATATCCCGCATTCTTTCGAGCAATCGGTACTAACTGCATGGGTCGATCATAACAGGCGTTTTCTTTCGCGTAACTCAAACCTAAAATATGATTGGGTGACGAAAAATCTAAATTCATTTCAGGGTAGAGTCGATTGAATACTTCTGTCATTTTTTGTGGATAGCTCATGGTTTGATCCACTAATTGCAAGAATGCTTGATCTATTCTCTTTTGGTTTTCCTGAACAAATGATCCGAATGCTTGATAATCAAACGATTGCTCTCCTTCTGTACCAAAGCATAAATAATCACAGCCAATCTTCTGTAATAAACGAACTGCCCCCCTGGCAAAGTAATCTGCTGATTGAACTGACCATTCTATCGGGAGTTCGATCACTAGATCAATGCCATTGGCAAGAGCTGCATTCGCTCTCGCCCATTTATCTAAAATGGCTGGCTCTCCTCGCTGTAAAAAATTACCGCTCATGACTGCGATAACAACATCAGCGCCTGTCTGTTTTCTCGCCATATCTGCATGATAGCGATGACCATTATGGAATGGATTGTACTCTACGATAATACCGCAAGCTTTCATCTTTCACCCACCTTGCTTAAAATAACTACAAATGATTAAAATCAAACCATTGTGTATCCGTATACTCCCAATCTACAAAAATCGAAAAGTAAGCCGAACCATCAGAAAACGATAAAGTCTTTCTGATTGTCCGACTCATTTAGTGAAGCTCGGGGCTTCTTCTATGACTTCTATTCTTTATATGCAACAAAAAATAGTCTTTTTGTCTCTTCAGATGGTTGGTCATCCGTAAAATCAGCATATGCTTCTACTTTGGAAAAACCGCTGTTTTCTAGCATTCTCAAGTAATTATCTAAAGAATATGTTTGCTCTTGGTGCAACTCATCCTCACGAATGAATGTGCCTGATCCTTGTGGGTCTTCTACAAAAAATGTCAAGAAATGTTCGATACTGTGTTTTTCTTTTCCTGGGTAACTATCCCATAAGAAAGCAAATCGATCATTTTGATAATGGTAGCTATATTCTGGGAAAACTGTATCCACTTGGTAAATGGAATGGACATCAAATAAAAATCTTCCTTCGTCTTCTAACGCTTGGTAGACTTCATCGAACACTTGTTGGACTTCCTGTTCATTCTTCATATAGCACAGAGAGTCTGAAAAACAAGTAATAGCCTGATACTGGCCCATCTCAGATAAATCAAGCATGTTCCCTTCCACAAACTGGATAGAAGCTTCTTCTTCATATGCGCGTTGACTAGCGATCATCAGCATTTCTTCCGATAGGTCCAAACCAGTCACATGGTAACCATCTTTGGCAAATGCCACAGCCAAAGCACCTGTTCCACAAGCTAACTCCAAAATATTTTGGGTGTCTTTGGGTAAATGGCGTTTCGAAAAATCTAGCCATTGCTGATACAGTGTTTCATCCATTACTTCGTCATAAACAAAAGCAAATGTTTCATAAGCCATATTAATCTAACCAATCAGTTAGGTCGACTAATGGTGCATCAGACCACAATTTTTCTAAATTATAAAAACTTCTTTCAGGTGCATGGAAAACATGGACAATGACGTCTCCAAGATCGATCAAGATCCATTTTCCGCCTTCTTTTCCTTCAACTCTTCTTACTTCGTAATTGCTTTCTTCTTCCTTATCAAGGATTTCTTCTGTAATGGCGTTGATTTGACGTTCGCTATTTGCAGAGCAGATCATGAAATAATCTGCTAATAGAGAAACTTCACGAACATCTAAGGCAATGATGTCTTCTGCTCGTTTTGAATCTGCTGCTTTGACAGCGATTTGTAATTGTTCTTTGCTATTGATAATAATTTCCTCCTAATAGAGCAGCTGTTATTTTTGAGCCACCCAACGATTATATGTTTCAATTGTTTTGGGATAAATTTGTTGTTCTTGTTCAATGAGATAAGCCAATGTATGCTTGGTTTCAAACGCTACCGCTTCATCAAGATCGATCAAAGCAAGTTCACGTGCTTCTTTTACGCCAGGAAATACACGACCGGGTTCAATGTAGTCCGCCACATAGATGATCTTATCCAACAGAGACATTTTTGCCGCCCCCGTAGTATGAACACGTATGGCATGAAGGATTTCTTCGTCTGTAATACCCAGTTCTCTTTCGACAAAAGAAGCTCCCACAACACCGTGCCAGATCGCATTGCCATAGTCCAGTAATGCTGTATCATAACCATCTCTTTTGATCACTAATATGAATTCATCATCTGGACGTTCTTTTGCGTAATCGTGGGTCAGTGCAGCGATACTCGCTTTTTCAGGAGAACAGCCGTATTTTTCTGCCAATGCGATTGCCATTTCTTCTACACCAAGGACATGTTTGAACCGACGTTCACTCATTCTCATCTGGATTTTTTGCATCAATATCTCTCTCGAATAACCCGTGTATTCTTCACTATAGTTCATCTTGATATAACCCTTCTTTCTGGATATAGTCAATCACTTTATCAGGAACGAGATAACGAACAGAACAACCTTGTTGGATCTTTTGTCGTATCTTCGTTGAACTAATATCGATTTCAGGTACATCTACCCAGATGACAGGATATGGTGTCTCAGTCGTATAACCGGTACGCTGAATCCCGACAAAGTTTACCATTGTGACTAATTCATCGATTTTATACCATTTAGGTAAGTATTCTACCATGTCGCCACCGATAATAAAATAATAATCCGTTTCTGGATTGTTTTGAGTCAATGCCTTCATGGTATCATACGTATAGCTCTTACCTTTTCGAGTCAATTCGATCGTTTCTATTTTTAAAAAGGGATTATCAGCTATCGCAAGTTCAAGCATCTTTAAGCGATGGGAAGCATCGATGGTCTTTTTTTCATCCACATGTGGTGGTTGATAAGACGGCATCAAATAAACTTCATCCAAACCTAGATTTTTACCTGCTTGATCCGCCATAACTAAATGAGCAAGATGGACAGGGTTGAACGTTCCCCCAAGAATGCCTACTTGCTTTCGTTTCTCGAAAATTTGTGGCATTGCTTGAGGAAACACTTGGGAACGGACAAAAGATTTCGCTTGCGATTTCATTATCGTCACTCCTTAAATTGCTCTAACTTCTTTCGATATACGTTGATATTTTTCCTTGGAAGAAGGTTTATATAAAACAAGGACCCGACCGATGATCTGAACAACTTCACATCTTACTTCTTCTTCTAAAATTTTTGCCACATCCTCAGCAATCTCATCCGTATTTTGCAATAAGGAAACTTTGATCAACTCTCTTTTTTCAAGTGCTTCGGCAATCTGCACCATCATTGCTGAATTGATTCCACCTTTTCCTATTTGAAAGATTGGTTGTAAATGATGGGCTTTACTACGTAAAAAACGTTTTTGTTTTCCTCTTAGACTCATATCGTTCCTTCTTCCTTAAATCAATGCTTTTCTTTTCATTACATTTACCCCTTTAGGCGCCCAACCCGCTACGACAGCAGGTTGCGTAACAGTGATCCAGCCTAAACCAGCAAACACGATATCCGTTTTCTCTTTGACAGAAAATTCAAAACGGACAAGTTCTGGAAACGCTGCTACTTCATCAGGACGAGGCGGCTGCAATAAACCACCTACGTGTTTTTCATAGAATTCATCCGCTTTTTCCAATTTTGTTCGATGTAGATTCACATCATTCGACACATAAGCAATAAAAGAGCCACGTTCGCCGCTGATAAAATCAAATCTCGCTAATCCGCCTAAGAAAAGGCTCTGTCCTTCATTCAGTTGGTAGCCTTTAGGTTTGATTTCCTTAGTTGGCGCAATGATCCTTAGATCTTTTTTTCCTAAATAATGAGCCATTTGATGGCGATGGATGATTCCTGGAGTATCAACCAAAAAGTGTCCATCATCCAAAGGAATCTCGATCTTATCTAATGTAGTTCCGGGGAACTGAGAAGTCGTGATGACATCTTGGACACCTGCTGTATTTTTGATGATCTGATTGATCAACGTTGATTTTCCAACATTTGTCACACCAACGATATAGACGTCTCGTCCTTCACGGTATTCTTCGATTTTTTCCAGCAACATTTCCATTTCATTCGCTTTTTTGGCACTAGTCAATAGGACCTCAACAGGACGTAAGCCAGCTTCAAATGCTCGTTCTTTCATCCATTGGATCATTTTTGGTTTTTTCAAAGATTTTGGTAAAATATCCACTTTGTTTCCAACTAATAATACTGGATTATTGCCCACAAAGCGATGCAGCCCTGGAATCAGTGAACCGTTAAAATCAAAAATATCGACTACATTGACGATCAATGCGTCTTTTTGTCCTAGTTCATTCAATAATCGCAAGAAATCATCATCTGTTAAGGATACATCTTGGATCTCATTATAATGTCTCAAGCGAAAGCATCGTTGACAATAGACCTCGCCAGATGCTAAGCCCTTTTCTAATGCCGCTTTTGGTGTATACCCTAACTCATTAGGATGTTCGGTTTGGATCACCGCTCCACAGCCGATACATTGTAGTTCTTCGTTCATTCAATTCCACCTCGCCAGCCCATATCAGGATTGTGTGCTAATAAATAGGCCATGATTTTACGTTCCCAAAAACGATTGAATCGTGTTTTCCAGCTATCCGTATCGATGATGGGCTTCACTAAAATACTACGGATTCCCGCTCGATTCGCCCCTCTGACATCTGTCATGATTTGGTCGCCGACCATCACTAATTCATCATCTGAAAGATTTAGTTTTTTCTTTGCATTGTTGATTCCTAGCGCGAGTGGTTTCATGGCTCTTGCCACATACATCAGTTCGAACTTATCAACAGCACGTGCAACACGCTCCGAGTTGTTATTTGAAACTACAACAACTGGGATACCAGCATTTCTCATCTCTAAAATCCAATCGAGCAATTCTTCTGTGCCATCTGGATTATTCCAAGCAATCAATGTATTATCCAAATCAGTTAAAACAGCTTTGATCCCCAGTTTTTTTAATTGTGCAGGGGTAATTTTGTAGATGGCATCCACCATCCATGTTGGTTTATAATTTGAAAACATGTTGTCTCCTCATCTGCAAAAAATGAAGGAGCACGAAACGTACTCCTCAACACTATATTATACTGCAAATGTTAAAAAAAAACTACCTCTATACCTGAATCGTTTTGGAATAAATGTACCTAAAAGAAAAAACTACGAACTGCTCTCCCTTTGACTAGAAGACCATTCGTAGCTATTTCTCTAGCTTTATAAGACTTTGGATAAAAAGTCCACTGTTCTAGGATTACTTGTATGTTCAAATACTTCAGTTGGTGTGCCTTCTTCTACTATGACACCGCCATCCATGAAAATGACCCGGTCTCCCACTTCTTTAGCAAAGCCCATTTCATGAGTAACGATCACCATAGTCATGCCTTCTTTTGCTAGTTGTTGCATCACTTCTAGTACTTCTCCGACCATTTCAGGATCAAGTGCAGAAGTCGGTTCATCAAAAAGCATCACATCTGGTTGCATGGCCAAAGCTCGTGCGATGGCGATCCTTTGTTGCTGCCCACCTGATAAAGATTGTGGGTATGCATCAGCCTTGTCAGAAAGCCCAACTTTTCCCAATAAGTCTTTGGCAATCTTTTCTGCTGCTTCTTTTGAGAGTTTCTTTACTTTTATTGGAGATAATGTAATATTCTGCAAGACTGTCATATTAGGGAAAAGATTGAATTGTTGAAAAACCATGCCCATTTTTTCTCTAGTCTTAAAAATATCATTTTTCTTATCGGTGATGTCTGCTCCTTCAAATTCGATCTTGCCTGTAGTTGGTACTTCTAATAGATTGACACATCTTAGCAATGTGCTTTTCCCTGAGCCAGACGGTCCTAAGATCACGACAACTTCACCTGGGACGATTTCGGCAGATATGTCCTTCAATACCTCATTATCCCCAAATTTTTTATTTAAATGACTGATTTTTATCAATGCTTCACTCATCGTGCTTTACTCCTATCTCTGGTAGCCTTTACCAAGTTTTTTCTCCCATAAATTCAATAAACGAGAAGTAACGAACGTCATGACGAAGTAAACGCCCGCTGCTACGAAATAAGGCTCTAAAGGGATATATGAGTTTGAAATGACGATCTGTGCTGCGCCCATCAATTCATTGATCCCAATCGCAGTTAGCAACGAGGAATCCTTGATCAATGTAATAAATTCATTCCCTAATGGCGGTAAGATGTTCCTCAATGCCTGTGGAAGAATCACATAACGCATCGTCTGTGCTGGACGTAGCCCTAAAGAATAAGATGCTTCTGTCTGTCCGTAATTGATAGCCATGATGCCTCCACGAATGATTTCAGCAACATATGCTCCAGAGTTCAAAGACAATACGATCATCCCCGGAAGCAATCTTCCTAGATCTACAGTCAACACGCCTAGTTCTACACTTTTTGAAGGAAAGAAACCTTGTAGTAACAGAAAACCGATCATGATTTGTAAAAGCATCGGTGTGCCCCGTAATACTTCAATGTAAATATTAGCTATCCAATTCAATGGTTTGTTTTTTGATAATTTCATCAAAGCCATGACTAAACCAATCAGTGTTCCTAAGACAACTGTGACAATCGAAATAATGATCGTGATTCCCGTACCAGAAACAAAGTACGGGAGATATTTATCTAAAAATGAAAAGTTCACGCTTTATACCCTCTATTCTGTAGCTGTTTTTTCAGCTAGTTCATTGTTCTTTTTAATAAATTCATCGACTTTTCCTTCATCGTTCAACTTTTTGATGATGGTATTCAATTCTTTTTGCAAGTCACTGCTACCTTTTGGTAATGCAATCGCGAATGCTTCATCAGCAGATGGTTTAAGCGTAATATCAGCAATTGTCAAATCAGGATTTTGAGCGATATATGATTCCGCAATCGTTTTTTCTACAACCATCGCATCTAATGATCCTTGATTCACTTCCACTACCATATTTGGCACTTTATCGATCGTTACTAGTTTAGAACCCTCAATCTGTGTTTTTACAACATCTTCTTGGATAGAACCTTTTTGGGCACCCACATTTTTGTCTTTCAATGCATCAGTACTTGTGTAAGCATCTTTATTCTTTTTGTTGATGACAACAACTTGTGGTGGATTGTAGTAATTATCCGTAAAGTCAAACTGTTCTTTTCTTTCATCAGTAGCAGAGATGGCAGAAATCGCAATATCCGATTTACCTTCTTTCAATGAAGCAAGTACAGTATTAAAACTCATATCAGAAACTTCAGCTTTGACCCCTAATTCCTTAGCAATCTCATTGACTAGATCGATATCAGAACCAACGATTTTATCTTTTCCATCCACCATTGTATGGAATTCAAATGGTGCGTAATCCGCAGATGTCGCAACTTTCAAGACACCGCTTTTTTTGATCGCTGCTAATTGATTGTCTGATTTATCTGAAGAGCTAGAAGAAGAACCCCCGCTACTTCCACATGCTCCTAAAGCAAATAAAGCTAAAGCTGTAACAATGATACCTGTGATTTTTTTCATTTTATTTCCTCCTAATACGAAACTTTCTATTCAGTGAAGTTATTATAGCATGAAAATTTCAAAAAAAAGCATTTTTTGTATATTTATTAAATAAAAATGCAGACTACGGTTTTTAATATGAATATATACACTTATTTAAGTATAATTAAAGGAATGTAAATGAAAAAAAGTATAGTATACTTATTTACGAAGAAGCCTACCTCTCTTCTGTTGAGAAAACATCTTTAGATCAAGTAATTAAATCAAAAAATATTTGGCATTGATCCATTAGCAAAATACCAGAAACAAAAAAGTATGTGCATCGCCTTTTTTCCAAAGGCAACGTACATACTCTTATTGATTTATCCATTAAAATTTTCGGAAACGTTGGTAACGTCTTTCCACCAATTCTTCTACGGAAGTTTGGCATAGTTCAGTTAGTTTTTCAATCAATGCTTTTTGCATCATTCGGCTAACTTTTTCTTTGCTTAATGGTTCACCATTGAAGGTTTCAGGAATCACACGATCAATCACCTCTAGATCAAACAGTTCGGTAGCAGCGACTTTCATCAACTCAGCTGCTTCAGCTGCCCGACTCCCATCTTTCCACAGAATAGAAGCAAATCCTTCAGGAGATAAAACAGCATAGATCGTTTGTTCCAACATCCAGACTTCATCTGCTAGTCCAAGCGCTAACGCACCGCCGCTACCTCCTTCACCAATGATGATAGCAATGATCGGTACTTTTAGATCCGACATCTCTAGTAAATTCCGTGCAATTGCTTCACCTTCACCACGTTCTTCCGCACCGATCCCACAATAAGCCCCGGCTGTATTGATCAATGTGATCACTGGTCGTTTGAATTTTTCTGCCTGTTTCATCAAACGTAAAGCTTTGCGATACCCTTCAGGATGAGGAGAGCCGAAATTCCTGCGGATGTTTTCTTGTAGATCTCGTCCTTTTTGGATGCCGATCACTGTCACAGGTTTTCCATCTAATTTAGCCACACCTCCGACAACCGCTTCATCATCCCCAAATAAGCGATCGCCGTGAAATTCGCGAAACCCTTCAAAAATATTTTCAAAAAAATCCAGACTTGTCCAACGATCCTTTTCGCGTGCCAGTTGAACAATTTCATGTGCTGTTCTATCCATGATTTATCCAACCTTTCTGCGTATGCAATTCAAGCAACCCATATATCGTTTTCTTCAGTTCTTTTCTCGGAACGATTTCATCCACGAAGCCGTGTGCCAGTAAAAATTCAGCTTTTTGAAAATCATCCGGAAGTTCTTGTTTGATCGTCTGCTCGATCACACGTCTTCCCGCAAAACCAATCAGACTTTGTGGTTCCGCTATGATGACGTCACCTTCCATCGCAAAACTGGCTGTTACACCACCAGTAGTTGGATCAGTCAGCACAGTCAAATAAAACAAGCCAGCGTTACTGTGGCGTTTCACTGCTGCAGATATTTTTGCCATCTGCATCAAAGAAAAAATACCTTCCTGCATTCTGGCTCCCCCTGAAGCTGTAAATAAAACAACTGGTAACTGTTCTTTTTCTGCTCGTTCAAATAGCCGTGTGATTTTTTCACCGACCACTGTGCCCATACTTCCCATGATGAAATTGGAGTCCATGACACCGACAGCAAAACTTAGCCCGTTGATCGTTGCCTTACCTGTAAGTACCGCCTCATGTAGACCAGTCTTTTCTTGCATTTTCTGGATTTTTTCTTGATATCCTGGAAAATCTAATGGATCTTTCGTAACCAGTTCCGTATCCCATTCCTCTAAGCTTTTCTCATCAATGATCAATGCGAGTCTTTGCCATGCACTGATGCGAAAATTATAGTCGCAATGAGGACAGATTTTTTCCTCACCTATATCTTTTGTATAGATGATATGCTTGCAATTTGGACATTTCGCCCACATATTGTCTGGAATAGACGGCGCATTCGTTGGCTTTTCTTCTCTATTGGGATTGATTCGAATGTATTTTTTCTTCTTGAATAAAGCCATCTACTCGTCTCCTATCTCCGTTTCGGGTGACCAATTCGGTAAAAATTCTTCTTGTAAAAAGGCAGTGCTGTAGTCACCGGCGATGACCGCTGGATGACTGATCAGATCCATCTGAAATTCGGCATTTGTAATGACGCCATCTGTTACGATTTCACTAAGCGCACGTTGCATCTTCATCAGTGCTTCAAAGCGTGTATCGCCATGAACGATCACTTTTGCGATCATTGAATCATAATAAGGTGGGATCGTATAACCGGAATATACGGCGCTATCGACACGAAGCCCCATTCCTCCTGCTGGTAATAACAGATTGTGGATCGTACCAGGAGAAGGCGCAAAATGAAATGCGGGATTTTCAGCATTGATTCGACATTCAATCGCATGACCAGAGAAAACCACCTCATCTTGCGTGATTTCTAATGGCAACCCAGAAGCAATCTCGATCTGTTTTTTTACTAGATCAATATTAGTGACCATTTCTGTCACAGGATGTTCAACTTGGATCCTTGTATTCATTTCCATGAAATAAAATTCTCCAGATTCATCCATCAAGAATTCAATCGTTCCTGCATTTTCGTAGTTCACCGCTTTAGCTGCACGTACTGCAGCTGCTCCTAAACTGTCTCTCTTACTTTGAGAAATAACGACGGATGGAGACTCTTCTAACACTTTTTGATTGTTTCGTTGCAAAGAACAATCTCTTTCACCTAAATGGAGGACATTCCCATAATGATCCCCTAATATTTGTACTTCGATATGTCTTGCCGGATAAATGATTTTTTCTAGATACATCTCATCATTTCCAAAAGCCGCTGCCGCTTCTTGTTGGGCCGAAGAAAAATGCTGTGGCAATTCTTCTTTAGATAAAACTTTTCGGATCCCTTTTCCGCCACCACCAGCTGCTGCTTTTAGCATGACAGGATATCCAATCTTATCTGCAATCTCTAATGCTTCTTCCACCGTTGATAATACGCCATCACTACCGGGAATAACCGGAACATTTGCTTCTTGCATTAAACGGCGCGCATTGATTTTATTTCCCATTGCATCGATCGTGGCACTTTTAGGTCCTATAAACGCAATATTGCATTCCTCACACATCGAAGCAAACCGACTATTTTCTGACAAAAACCCGAACCCAGGATGGATTGCTTCTGCTTTTGTCACGATGGCAGCACTTAAGACTTCTTGCACATTCAAATATGAATCAGTCGCTTTAGCTGGTCCTATGCAGATGGCCTCATCTGCAAGTTGCGTATGAAGCGCATCAGCATCTGCCTGTGAGTACACAGCAACAGTTTGAATCCCAAGCTCACGACAAGCACGGATAATTCGTACGGCAATTTCGCCACGATTCGCTATCAAAACTCTTGAAAACATAACTCACCTATCCAATCATAAAGGTTAATTCAGCTTCAGCAACTTTTTTGCCATCCACTTTTGCGATTCCTTTTCCGATACCTGCAGAAGATTTGATTTTAGTGATTTCAACTTCAAGGTATAATGTATCTCCTGGTGTTACTTTACGGCGAAATTTTGCTTTATCTAAGCCGCCAAAGTAAGCCGTTTTTCCTTTAAACTGTTCTAAAGACAATAGAGCAACTGCTCCAGCTTGTGCCATCGCTTCTACGATCAAAACCCCTGGCATAACAGGTTCTTCCGGAAAATGTCCTTGAAAAAATGGTTCGTTGATCGTCACATTTTTTTTGGCAACGATCCGCTCTCCTTCAATCATTTCCTCTACTCGATCAATCAGTAACATCGGATAACGATGCGGAATAATTTCTTTGATTTCTTGAATGTTCATGTTGTCCCTCTTTCCTGATTTACTTAGTTTGGTTGGATTCTGAAGAGTGGTTGCCCATATTCTACGATTGCTTCATTCTCTACAAGGATCTCAACGATCTGACCATCCACTTCACTAGTGATCTCATTCATCAGTTTCATCGCTTCAATGATACAAATCACTTCACCTTTTGTTACTTTATCGCCCACTGATTTGAATTGTGGTTTATCTGGTGCAGGTTGTAGATAAACGATCCCAACGATTGGAGAGTTTACTTCAATACCATCAAATGATTCAGTCGCTGTTTGCGTAGTTTCTTTAGAAACTTTAGGTCTAGTTGAAGATGGAACAACCGGTTCAGCCATCACAACGTTGGGAACTTCCACTGTTGACGTAGGAGATGACACTCCACGACTTGATTCATTTTTATTCATGTATAATTCGAATTGTCCTTCTCGAAGATCAAATTCTGTAAGAGAAGATCCGTCAAATTGGCTGACTAATTCTTTGATTTCATTGATATTCAACATTATTCCTCCCAACGTTTCATACACAAGACTGCGTTATGCCCACCAAAGCCTAAAGAATTGCTCATCGCATAAGTCAGTTCTGCAGGTTTGCTTTCGTTGATCACAACATTCAAGTCGATTTCTGGATCTTGTTTTTGAACATTGATATTTGGTGGAATAAATTGGTGTTCAAGGGCCATCAAGGTTGCTAACGCTTCAATTCCGCCAGCAGCACCTAATAGATGTCCTGTCATTGATTTTGTACTGCTGACATATGTTTCTTTAAAACTATCACCCAAAGCAATTTGAATCGCTTTTGCTTCTGCTTGATCATTTGCAGGCGTACTTGTACCGTGAGCATTGATATATCCCACTTCTTCTGGTGTGATGCCTGCTTCTGCCATTGCTAATTTCATCGCTTTTGAAGCACCAGAGCCGTCAGGTGTTGGAGCAGTCATATGGTATGCATCACAATTTGAACCATAACCTACGATTTCCCCATAGATCTTAGCCCCACGTGCTTGTGCATGTTCCAAAGATTCGATAACTAATACGCCGGCACCTTCACCCATGACAAAGCCATTTCGCTCTTCATCGAATGGAATAGAACCACGATTTGGATCTGTCGAACGAGACAAAGCAGTCAATGCTGCGAATCCAGCAATCCCCATTTCACAAATCGTTGCTTCCGTTCCACCTGCTAAGATGACATCAGAATATCCATGTTTGATGTTGCGGAAAGCTTCTCCAATCGCATTGGTTCCACTTGCGCATGCTGTTACGATGGCTGTACAGATACCTTTTGCACCTACACGCAAAGCAATATTACCGGCTGCCATGTTGGCAATAGACATCGGCACAAACATTGGTGATACTCGTTGAGGTCCCTTATCGTGCATTCGGATAACTTGGTTTTCGATCGTTGGTAAGCCACCGATCCCTGATCCAACAATGACCCCGAAACGATCCTGATCGATTTCATCTTTATTTAATCCACTCATCCCCATCGCTTCTAGGGCTGCATAGATACCATAAATCGAGAACATATCCATACGTTTGCTATCTTTTTTTACAAAATATTTATCATAAGGAAAATCTTTTACCTCTCCTGCTAAAGTGATGCCTGTTTCTGTGGCGTCAAATTTTGTAATGGGTGCAATCCCGTTTGTTCCTTTTTGCAAACTTTCTAAAAAGCTCTCAGCATCATTACCAATTGGTGAAGTGACACCATAACCAGTGATTACTACTCGATTCATTGATTTATTTCCTCCTTGTTTATCCGTGCATGACCAATCCGCCATCGACATTGATGACTTGTCCAGTAATGTATGGACTCTGTGCCAAGAATATTGCTGTATTCGCGACATCTTCCACCTGTCCAAAACGTTGCATTGGAATTTGTTTTTCCACTTGTTCTTTGACTTTTTCTGATAATACTTCTGTCATATCTGTAGCAATAAATCCAGGAGCAATTGCGTTACAAGTAATACCTCTAGTCGCTGCTTCTCGAGCAACCGACTTTGTGAAACCAACAACGCCAGCTTTGCTTGCTGCATAATTTGCTTGACCGACATTGCCGATCAATCCTGAAACACTTGATAAGTTGATGATCGCACCAACGCGTTTTTTCATCATTTTCTTTAAAACGTGTTGGGTCATATTGAACGTTCCTGTCAAATTAATATCTAAACATTTTTTGAAATCTTCTGCCGACATGCGCATCACTAATTTGTCATTTGTGATCCCGGCATTATTGATCAATATGTCAACAGAACCTAATCGAGCCTCTGCTTCGTTGATCATCATTCCAGCTTTTTCATAATCTGAGATGTCTCCAGAAACACCAATACACTCTACTCCTAACGCTTTGATCTCTGAGATTTTCTCTTCTGGGATCTCTCCTCGTCCATTAAGGATGATGTTTGCCCCTTTTTTTGCAAAAGCGATAGCTACTGCTGCGCCGATTCCTCTAGTACTACCTGTGATAAACACATTTTTTCCTGTTAGCTCCATGACATACCTCCGATACTTGTCATTGTTTCCTCAAATGTTGCTTGATTCTCTACCCGCAGAACAGGGATCGATTTATCGATTTTTTTCATAAATCCACTGAGAACTTTTCCAGGTCCAACTTCAATGACTTGTTCGATTCCCTGCTCTTTCAAACGATGGATGCTTTCATAGAAACGAACCGGCTTCATCACTTGCTGCTCAAGTAAAATCGGTATGCGTTCCTTTGTCATCACTTCGGTTGTTGTATTACTGATGACTGGGATTTTCGGTTCATTGAATGCAACATTCTTTAACTCTGCTGCTAATTTCTCTGATGCAGGTGCTAAAATTGCCGTATGGAAAGGTCCGCTGACATTCAAAGGGATCATTCGTTTGATTCCTTGTTCTTGCAGTAAAGCAACTGCTTGATCCACCGCCTGTTCTTCTCCACCGATCACGATTTGTTGTGGCGTATTGTAATTTGCTGGTGAGACGATACCTAGTTCTTGTGCTTTTACACAGCATTCTTCAATGACTTCGATAGGTGCATTCATCACAGCAACCATCTTTCCACTACCAGCAGGTGCTGCTTCTGTCATATAAGCACCTCTTTTGGCTACCAGTGCAACTGCTTCAGCAAATGGCAATGCCTCACTTGCAACTAATGCAGAATATTCTCCTAGACTAAGCCCTAAAGCAGCTTGCGGAAAAATCCCATGTTCCTGCAATAAGCGCTGATAAGCGATACTAACAGTTAGAATTGCCGGTTGTGTGTACATCGTTTGATTCAATTTTTCATTTTCTGAAAAGCATAATTCCGCCATGTCATAGCTTAAAATGTCACTTGCTTCATCAAATGTTTTTTTTACGATTGGCTCATGGTAGAGGTCTTGACCCATCCCTTGATATTGAGCGCCTTGTCCGCTAAATAAAAATGCTGTTTTCATTTATTTTCTCCAATAGTTTTAGGATTAGTGATGCAACTATTTAGTAAAAAAGACCAAGACATCCCCATAAAAGGAAATGTCCCAGCCCCCAACCTAATCTCAATGATTATGCAGTTTGTTTTTCAACATAAGTTACTAAATCTTGAACTGTTTTGATGCCGTCTTCTGTTTCGATCTTCACATCAAATTCATCTTCGATTTCGTTAATGATTTGGAATAAATCCAAGCTATCTGCTTCTAAGTCTTCTTGGATATTTGTTGTTAATTTGATTTCTTCAGTTTCTTTTCCTAATTCTTCAGCAATAATTTCTTGAATTTTTTCGAATACCATAATCTATATTCCTCCGATATTGTTTACAATTTTTTTATGTTTTATCAGTTTACAGCTCCATGAGGATGCTTCCCCAAGTTAAACCTCCACCGTAACCTGTAAATACTACCTTTTGTTTTTTTCCTAAAGTGATTCTTCCACTAGTTACCGCTTCATCTAATAGGATCGGAATACTTGCAGCAGAGGTATTGCCATATTTATCCATATTTGTCAGAAATTTTTCTTGTGGTACTTTTACTTTTCGTGCAATCTTTTCAATGATCCTAAGATTTGCTTGATGCAAAAGCAGATAATCAATTGGCTCATCATTGATGATTTCTTTAATGTTTTTCGCAACGTCTCTGACAGCAAAATCAAAGATATCTCTTCCCACCATCTTTAAATAGAAAGAACCTTCTGAATCTTCTGTATAAATCGGCGAAGCATTGTGATGATAGCCTGCAGTAAGTGAAGTTCCCCGCGTACCATCAGCGGCCAAATGTTCAGCCAATAATTTTTGTTCGTTTCCAGCTTCAAGCAACACACCACCTGCACCATCTCCAAACAAAACAGCTGTTGTACGGTCAGACCAATCAATCAATTTTGATAATGTCTCACCACCGATAACTAGGCCTTTTTTGGAGCCACAGCGAATCAGCTTTTCCGCTAGACTCAATGCGTAAACAAACCCAGAGCAAGCTGCACTGATATCAAATGCGATAGCTCTCATCGCACCGATCTTCCCCTGTACCTGAACAGCTACAGAAGGTGTCGCATAATCGGGCGACATCGTTGCAACAATAATAAAGTCAAGTTCGCTCGCAGCGATATTTCTTTTTTTCAATAATTTTTCTGCTACCAAATAGCATAGATCAGAAGTTTCTTGATCTGTGACACAACGTCTTTGTCTAATACCCGTTCGAGATGCGATCCATTCATCTGATGTATCCATCATTTTAGAAAGATCCTCATTGGTAATGATTTTTTCGGGAAGGACACTAGCGGTTGCTGTGATCGTTCCAAATTGTTCCATTAAAAATCCTCACTTGTAATCTCGCAAAAAATCATGCAAGTTTTTCAACGCAGCCAGTAAAGCATGTTGTTCTTCCGTAGCCATACTATCCAAAATATTCTTGACCATTTCTCGATGAAAATGTTGGTGGACACGATACAAAAGTTTCCCTTTTTTCGTCAACCCAAGTTTTACAACGCGGCGGTCATCTTCACTTCGGATGCGTTCAACATAGCCTTTTTTTACTAACTTATTGATAGCAGTGGTCAAGGTCCCAACAGTAATCGACAGTTCTTTGGCTACTTCTGAAGTCGTTTTTTTCTTATACATCCCGATTGCCTCGATCGTATGCATTTCTGTGATCGACAAGTCTTTGAATTGAGATTTTTTCAGCTCAGATTCTTCGATTGTCAAGATGTCATTGAACACACTAACGAGATAATCATTCACTGTTTTTAAATCTGGTTCCATGTTCCACCATCCACTAATTAGTTTGATTATCAAATCATTTGATGTTCAAACTATATCTTAACTTTTTTCAAAATGCAACCTTAAAAACCACTTTTTTTCTTTTATGATATTTTTTTAATCTGGTGCTAATTTATAAAAGCTGATAAAACAGCATTTAAGATTGATATTATTAAATATGTATAAAATAAAATTGATTTGATTATCAAAGTATTTTTTATAGATTTCTTTATATTTAAACTTAAAAGTTGTCGCTATACCTGAAATTTGCTATAGTAGCTTTGGAAAAAAAGGAGATACGCCCTTGAAAGAAAAAGTAAAACAACTGCCGCTATTACCTGGTGTTTATTTAATGAAAAATAAAGAAGGTTCCGTTATCTATGTTGGAAAAGCAAAAAAATTAAAAAATCGCGTAAGTACGTACTTTCACAAAAACCAGCAACATTCAAAAAAAATCCGTCGTCTGATCCATCATATCGATGATTTTGATTTTGTCGTGGTAGACACAGAATTAGATGCTCTATTATTAGAGTGCCAATTGATTCAGTATTACCGTCCCTTTTACAACCGACAAATGAATTATTTCAGTAATTATAATTATTTACATATTTCGGACGAGGGCTTCAGTCTTTCGGATGTGCCACTTGCTCACACTTATGGGCCTTTTCGATTATATAAGAAAATGCCGATCATTTTAAGGATCATCGAAGAAACCTATCAAATGCCATGGCTTTCCGAAATCAGTCGTTTAGCTTTGCAGACCCAACTTCCAGAGGTTGCACAGCTCTCTTATCTGCAAAAGAAAAAAGAGATCCAAGGACTGCTTCAAGGAAGAAATAAAAAACTATTGACTTACCAAAAACTTAGACAAGATCACTTTATCCAACAGTTGAATTTTGAAAAAGCGGCAGTGCTCCAACGCGAGATCGAATTGACCTCTTCTTTTATCCAAAAGATAAAAGAGCAGAAAAAATTTTTGCGGATGCCTGAAATATCTTTCAGCTTACCTCTAGCAATAGATGATACTAGGCGAAAACACTACTTGATCTGTTACGGACAGCTTGCAGATACAGTGATTACCAAAGCAGATGAGACGCCTCACTTTTATTATGAAAAAGGCGAAAAGACACTAGCATTAAAGCGTCAATTATCAAAAGACGAAATCGACCCTGTGCTTATCTTGATGAGTTACTATAGAAGAATTCAGAGAGAAACGAGTCTAGAGTCAAAAAAATAGAGAAGAATTCCTAAAATGAATGGTTAGGAACCTTCTCTATTTTTTATCTCTTACTATTCTGATCGAAATCTAGCAAACAAAACACAGATCAGTGCTTGAAGAGAAGTACTTTGTATTGATTCTTCTAAAAGTTAAACAGAGGCCAACTCCTTGTCCTCAAGCAAACTCTTATTGAATCAAGTCATAAATCTCCATTGCTACGATATCGATATTGTCAAATTCATATTGTTGATGTGAATCTGTTTCAGTTAATTCAAATGTTTCAGTCGCTTTATCATAAGTTACTGTACATTTTTCAGCGCCCTCTTTTTCAAAACGACGGACTTGCAGTTCATTATCTGCTGATTCGACCATAGCCTCCAGTCGTTTAATGATTGCAACCAATTGTGAATGTGCCATCGGAGGTCCTCCTTTTCTTATTTCTGTTATATTGTATCAAAAGCATGGCCGACTTGCATTGATTTTCTCTAAAAAATCGAGTTTTTTAAGATTTTTTTTCTGGTATCTCTCCATCAGGCCACCAAAGTTTAATCAAAGCCTGCGTCCCATCATTTTCAAAACCTTGATCAGCTAACTGTTCGTATAATTTCAGCGCTTGGTCCGTCGCTGGCAACGTTAAAGAAAGCTTCTCTGCTTCATCCAAAGCAATTTTTAAATCTTTGATAAAATGTTTGACAAAGAAACCAGGTGTATAATCGTTTTTCAGGATGCGAGGAGAATAGTTACTTAATGACCAATTGGCTGCGCTGCCCCCGCCAAGTGTTTCAATGACTTTTTCTAGATCAAGACCGGCTTTTTCCGCATAAACCAACATTTCCGTCATACCTGTCATTGTGCCTGCGATCATGATCTGATTTGCCATTTTAGTATGCTGCCCTTTACCTGCTGATCCATGAAGCGTGAAGGTCGTTCCAAAGACTTGGAATAGTGGCAAAATTTTATCATATACTTCTTTTTCTCCACCGACCATGATCGTTAATGTCGCATTTTTAGCGCCCAGATCTCCACCAGATACTGGGGCATCTAGCGCTACTGCTCCTTTTTCTTTAGCAGTTTTTGCAATTTTTTCTGCTAAAGTCGGTGTACTTGTTGTCAAATCGACTAAGACACGATTCGTCACATCAGTGGCAAAAATGCCAGTATCCCCATAATAGATTTCTTCTACATCTTGTGGATAGCCTACCATCGAAAAGATGACTTCACTAGTAGCAGCTACCTCTCTTGGCGTGTCTGCCCAAACGGCTCCCTCTTTTACAAGCTGATCCGTTTTTGCTTTTGTTCGATTATAGACAGTCAACTCATGCCCAGCTTCTAGCAGATGACGCACGATCGCACTCCCCATTACTCCGGTACCAATAAATCCAATTTTCATCTCTTTACCTCCTAAAAATCAAAAATCCTTGTCTCTATGCTAGTATACGCCAGAAACAAGGATTTTTTTAGAGTAAACGCCTGATTTTTATCGTTTAAACGAATTTAATTTTATTTTTATTCTTTCGATTGATGCTTCTTCTTCTTTTCTTTGTAATTCATTTGCATGATAAACGATCATATCTTCATAAAATTCAATCATCGCTTCACCAAAATGCGTAGAAGAAATCTCATATAATTTCGATTCCAATACTTGTGGATCATGGGGTACTTCGCTTTTAATATAATCAATAAGTGCTGGTGCGAAATCCTGATCTGTTTCAAAGGTTCTGCCCAAAGAAGGATGGTCAAACAAGCGATTTAAGTAGGCATTTCCTTCCACAACGCAAGGCGTTCCAGCAGCCATAGCTTCTGTATACGTTAGTCCTTGTGTTTCTGACGTTGATGCACTCACAAAGAAATCCGCTGCTTTATAGTATAATGCAACATCATCATTTGCCACTTCTCCAGTAAATTGGACATATTCACTCAAATCAAGCGTAGTAATCAATTCCTGTAGCTCTTCCAGATAAGGTCCTTTACCGACGATCACCATGCGTGCATTAGGATATGCTTTGATTATTTGCGGCAAGCCATAAACTAGCGCTTGAATGTTTTTTTCATAGGAAATCCGACTCAACGAGAGGATCATTAGTTGATCCTTTTCGATGTGCAAGGATTGTCTTAATTTTTCGATGTCTTTATTCGTGATATCGGCACGCTTAAATTTTTCAATATCGATCCCCGTTGGAATCACACGTAATGGTGTCACGACACCATAGCCTCTTAACGTGTCGATTACCCGCTCACTTGGACAAACAACGCCTGTTGTGTGATTGGCGAACAACCGTGAAAGATACTTCACATGGGACTGGCGAAGCACTTTACCTTTTGCGATATAGTGCAAGTAGTCCTCATACATCGTGTGGTACGTATGGATCAAAGGAATTTTTAATTTCTTGGCGACCATTTTCCCAAGTATTCCAGCACCAAACTCTGTATGTGTATGGATCAGTTCCAATTCTAATTCTTTAGCTACCAAATAGGCATACCACATTCCTCTCACTACTACACGACGATCCTTAAATGAAACAAATGGCACGCTTGGCATCCTGATCACATCTTTTTCTAATTTATCAGCATTGGGATCAGTCGTTGTAAAAATATATACCTCATGTCCATTTTTTTCTAGCTCTTCTTTTAAGGTTTTTATTGAGGTCGCAACTCCGCTTACCTGCGGAAAATAGGTATCGGTAAAAAAGCCAATTTTCATGTTTTTTCGCCTCCAAACTACCCTGTTTTTATTTTAGAATAATGTTATTCATCAAGTACTTGCAGATAAACATTTCGAAGTTGCTCACCAATTTTTTCAATACTGCGCTCTTGGGCTGTCTGATACCCGGCTTCTACCAAACTAGGAACTTCTTCTTCCATGATACTTTTGATCATCTCGCAAAATTCATCATTCGTATTTCCCATATAACAATTTTTTTTGTCTTCTAACCAACCATTATACACCGGAATGTCTCGTACGAGAACATTTTGTTTGCTTGCTAGTGCTTCTAAAACGACGATTCCTTCAGTTTCTTCATAAGAAGGAAAGAAAAATAAATCTGCACCAGAATAAGCCCCTTCAATAATCTCCCCACTGATGTATCCGGGAAAAATCACATTGTCAGGATGATCCTCTTTGACAATTTTTCGAATATTTTTAGGGATCGAATACATGGGCACATGTCCAAACCAGATGAATGTATATTCTGGCATTTTTTTAGCAATATCGACAAAATCAATGATGCCTTTACGGGCAAAGAAAAGCCCGACACAAATGATCACTTTTTGATCTTCAGAAAGCTGAAAATGTTCACGGAATTTTAATTCCTTGATTGGATCAGGACGATATTTTTCTAAATCGATTCCATTTGAAATTGCTTGAATCGGTACAGTAAGTCCATAGCCTTCCAATAATTGTTTTGAATAAGGAGTGGGCGTAACCAAGTAATCCGCTTTACTGTATAGTCCCACTAAGTATTTTTTGACTAGGGGCGACAATTGATTTGAGCCAATAAACGAGTTACGGAAATCTTCTTCCGTCGAGTGTGCATGATAAACGATTTTTTTCCCATCTCTTCTCGCCTGATTAACCATGTTATGACTATTGATACCATATGTATTGATGTGCAAAATATCATAGTCTTCCTTATTATCTAATGTATACGAAACTCCTACATCTTTTAGAGCACGTTTTTGATGGTCAAGTGCACGTCCGATACCAGATTTTGCCAGCATTTTTTCACTTTCAAAATATAATAATACCTTCAATTTACGTCCTCCTTCACTTATATAGTATAACATAGCACGGAAACTGTCACTCAAACTTAAGCCCTATTTTTAAAAGGTTCAGCAAATAATGCGTTTTTTGCTTATTTTAATCATCTATTGATTATTATTCAAAAAATCTAGATGACTTGTTGATGCCTATCTGTAATAATCACTGGATTTTCTAAAGTCATAAAAAAAGAACGTGAGGCAAAAGTATTTCTTACTTTTGCCTCACGCTCTAAAAAATGAATAATCGGCGGGAGCAGAAGCAACTCCTTCGGGAAAATAAGCCGAAATTCACAAAAATTTGAAAAGCAATTTCCGTGAATCGCTTCTTATTTCTCGGAGTTGAATACTTCTGTTCCGGCCTCTTTTTGCTAGCTTGTTTATTTTACGTATTCGTTAACAAGTTCAACGACTTCTTCCATTGTGTCGCACTCTTTCAAAGCACGATCAGCAAGTTCCGCCATCTTCGTTGTGTCTAAACGTTTCATTAAACTACGTGTTTTTAAGATAGATGTCGCACTCATTGAGAACTCATCTAATCCCATACCTACAAGTAAAGGAACAGCGGTTTGATCTCCAGCCATTTCTCCACACATACCAGCCCATTTACCTTCAGCATGTGCTGCATCAATCACGTTTTTGATCAAACGTAAAATTGAAGGGTTATAAGGTTGATACAAGTAAGATACACGTTCGTTCATACGGTCAGCTGCCATTGTGTATTGAATCAAGTCATTCGTACCTACTGAGAAGAAGTCAACTTCCTTCGCAAACTTATCTGCTAAGACAGCTGCTGCAGGGATTTCAATCATGATGCCGACTTGGATCGTATCAGATACTTCCACGCCTTCGCTCACTAATTTTTGTTTTTCTTCTTCAAAGATTGCTTTCGCTGCACGGAATTCTTTAAGAGTCGCTACCATTGGGAACATGATGCGTAAGTTTCCATGAACAGATGCACGTAACAATGCGCGCATTTGTGTACGGAACATTTCGTCACCTAATTCAGACAAGCTGATACGTAGTGCACGATAGCCTAAGAACGGATTCATTTCATGAGGTAATTGCAGATAAGGTAATTCTTTATCGCCACCAATATCCATTGTACGAACAACGACTGGTTTACCATCCATTCCTTCAAGAACCGCTTTATACGCTTCATATTGATCATCTTCAGTAGGGAAGTCAGGAGAATCCATGTACAAGAATTCAGTACGGTAAAGTCCTACTGCTTCACCACCATTGTTGTGAACACCAACTAGATCTTTTGGTGTACCAATGTTTGCGGCTAACTCAAAATGCTTGCCATCAGCTGTAACTGTTTCAGCATTTTTTAGTTTGTCCCATTCTGCTTTTTGAGCAGCGTAATCAGCACCGATTTTTTCAAATTCAGCTTTTTGTTCGTCAGTTGGGTGAACGATTACATCGCCTTCGATCCCATTGACAGCCAAAATGTCGCCTTCTTTGACTTTAGCAGTGATCTCTTTTGTTCCAACGATTGCTGGAATTTCTAAAGAACGAGCCATGATGGCAGAATGTGAAGTACGTCCGCCGATATCAGTTACAAACGCTTTAACATATTTGCGGTCTAATTGCGCTGTATCACTAGGAGTCAAATCATGTGCAACAACGATCACTTCTTCGTTGATCATTGATGGATTTGGTAATGTCACTCCTAATAGATGTGCTAAAATACGTTTTGCAACATCACGGATGTCTGCCGCACGTTCTTTCATATATGCGTTGTCTTCCATCGCTTCGAACATACCGATATACATATCAGTAACTTCTTTTAGCGCTGATTCAGCGTTTACACTGTTATCTTTGATATTTTGTTTGATTTGGCCAACCATTTCTGGATCTGAAAGAACCATCAAATGAGCGTCAAATACTTGCGCTTCTGCTTCACCTAAGCTTTGCGCTGCTTTTTCACGAATTTGCTGCAATTCTTCAGTAGATTTAGCTAAAGCATCATCTAAACGAGATTCTTCGGCAGAAGTATCTTCTACTGTTGTCTTACTGAATGTTAAATCCGGTTGAACTAGCAGGTAAGCTTTTGCAACGGCAACTCCGTCACTAGCGGCAATCCCTTTTAGCATTTCAACCATTATTCAGATAAGCCTTCTTTCTTCATTGTTTCAACGATAGCTGCCATTGCATCCGCTTCGTCAGCACCTTCAGCTGTGATAGTAACGTCAGAACCTTGGCCTACACCTAAAGACATAACGCCCATGATAGATTTCAAGTTTACTGATTTACCTTTATACTCTAAGTTTACATCAGAGTTAAATTTGCTTGCTGTTTGTACTAATAATGTAGCTGGACGTGCGTGGATCCCAGTTTCTGCTACTACGTGAAATTCTTTCTTTTCCATATTAATCGGTCTCCTTTAAGTGAGTGTTGTTTTTATGTGAGGGTTTTCTTTTTTAGCATTCATTAGGAACGCTAAGAAGTAGTACCCTTTCATCTGTAAAGATTACCATTTTTTGCCGACAGATACAACAGTTTTCATTTAAATTCACTCAAAAGTGTATAAAAATATTTCATATGGTTTTTAAAAATGACAGCGGATATCATAACATCAATAAGGGCTATGCGTTCACTCTGACCATGAAAGTTATTTTCAGAACGAATTTTAAATCATCGTTGAATGATGTTCTATTCCTTATTCTATCAGCATCGCTCCACTACTATTCACTTTCCTTCTCAAATCAAACTAAATACTTGCGTCGGTTAATAAATTTAGTATAATAGAACTCAAAGGTCAGGAATGGTCAACTACATTTTCCACCTTTCTTAACTACCTATAATGATGAGGGTTATTCTTTTACCTTAATAAAAACAGGTTGTAAAATAGAAATGTAATTAACTGAAAGGACGTGAATCATTTATGCTTTGTCAAAATTGTGGTAAAAATGAAGCAACGATCCACTTATATGCAACAGTAAACGGTCAGCGAACACAGCTGGACTATTGTCAAAGTTGTTATCAAAAAATCAAAAATCAGCAAAATGGAGGTCTGACAAGTATGGCCCAAAATGATCCTTTTGGTTTTGGCAGTTTAGACGATCTATTTCGATCAATGTCACGCCAAATGCAACAACAAGGAAACATGGAACAAACACCACCAACTCAATTTGGTGGAAACAACAATTTCAATGGCGGGCAACCACCTCAAGGAAATACAGATGGCTTACTCGGTGAATATGGTATCAACATCACAGAACAAGCACGTCAAGGAGACATCGATCCAGTGATCGGCAGAGATGATGAGATCAAACGAGTCATTGAGATCCTAAATCGTCGGACCAAAAACAATCCTGTATTGATTGGTGAACCAGGTGTTGGTAAAACAGCAGTAGTCGAAGGCCTTGCACAAAAAATCGTCGACGGTGATGTTCCACAAAAATTGATGGATAAAGAAGTCATTCGGTTAGATGTCGTTTCCTTAGTTCAAGGTACTGGTATCCGTGGTCAATTTGAAGAACGCATGCAAAAATTGATTGAAGAAATCAAGCAAGCAGAAAATGTGATCTTGTTTATTGATGAAGTCCATGAAATCGTTGGTGCAGGTTCTGCCGGAGATGGAAATATGGATGCTGGAAACATTTTGAAACCTGCTCTTGCCCGTGGTGAACTCCAAATGGTCGGTGCTACAACTTTGAATGAGTACCGGATCATTGAAAAAGATGCAGCATTAGAACGACGCATGCAACCAGTCCGAGTAGACGAACCTACAGTGAAGGAAACAATCAGTATCCTAAAAGGATTGCAAAAACGTTACGAAGATTATCATCATGTCAAATATACAGATGAAGCAATCGAAGCCGCTGCTATTTTATCGAATCGTTATGTCCAAGACCGATTCTTACCAGATAAGGCCATTGACTTATTAGACGAAACTGGTTCAAAGAAAAACTTAACGATCCAAATCGTTGATCCTAAAACGATCGATAAGAAGCTTCAAGAAGCAGAAGAACAAAAGACTCAAGCTTCAAAAGAAGAAGATTTCGAAAAAGCAGCTTATTATCGTGACCAAATCAACAAATTGCAAAAAATGAAAGAACGCCAATTGACAGATGAAGAAACACCTGTCATTACTGAAAAAGATATGGAAAAAATCGTCGAACAACGTACAGGTATTCCTGTCGGCGAATTAAAAGAAAAAGAACAAACACAATTGAAAAATCTTGCAAGTGATTTAAAAGCACATGTCATTGGGCAAGATAATGCAGTGGATCGAGTAGCAAAAGCCATCCGCCGCAATCGTGTTGGTCTAAACAAGAAAAATCGTCCAATCGGTTCGTTCCTATTTGTAGGGCCAACTGGTGTAGGTAAAACTGAGTTAGCGAAACAATTAGCCTTTGAACTATTCGGTTCTGAAGATTCAATGATTCGTTTCGATATGTCTGAGTACATGGAAAAACACAGTGTGTCTAAATTGATCGGTTCTCCTCCAGGTTACGTTGGATACGAAGAAGCAGGCCAATTGACTGAAAAAGTTCGTCGTAATCCTTACAGCTTGATTCTCTTAGACGAAGTGGAAAAAGCACATCCTGATGTATTGCACATGTTCTTACAGATCCTAGATGATGGCCGACTAACGGATGCACAAGGGCGAACAGTCAGCTTCAAAGACACGATCATCATCATGACAAGTAATGCTGGTACTGGAAAAGTAGAAGCAAATGTTGGTTTTGGTGCAGCAAGAGAAGGTGTCACTCGCTCTGTCTTGAATCAATTGAACAACTACTTTACTCCTGAATTCTTGAACCGTTTTGATGGCATCATTGAATTCAATGCATTATCGAAAGAAAACTTGATGACAATCGTCACTCTAATGCTAGATGATGTAAACAATATGTTGGCAGCCCAACAACTACACATTGAAGTACCAACAAATGTTAAAGAAAAATTAGTCGATTTAGGATATGATCCTTCAATGGGTGCTCGCCCTCTTCGTCGAACGATCCAAGAACAGATTGAAGATGGTATTGCCGAATTCTACTTAGATCATCCAGCTATCCACGATCTAAAAGCAAAATTAGATAAAGATGGTAAAATCGTTATCACATCAAAACCAGAACGTTTGGTCAAAGAAGAAACTGAAGCAGAATAATTCTGGTGGATTTTATCAAAGCAGAACGCCTATTCTACCCCATCATGGGACAGAATAGGCGTTTGTTTTTTCTATAGAAATCAAAATACTGTTCATTTGATTAAAAAAAAATTATAATTAACTAAGGTTGTATCTAAAAAACTACATAAATGAGGTGAGCGCCATGAAATTTGTTAATGTAACGAATAGCCATTCACGTTTAGTATTAAATCAATTAGAGAATACCGATGCTCATATGGTAAAAGTGTATACTGCAGGAAATACGACAATTGTCTATACTGAAGCCCCTGAACATAATGAAATCTTGCTGATCAATGAAAATCGAAAAGTACAGCCAAAAGAAATTGAAGAAGTAAAAAAATATTTCTTGAAAAAAATCCATGACGCTGTGTATCATGAAGAAGAAATCAAAGTCATCGAATTAGCTGGGTTAGTGGAGATTTCTATCCCTAAACATCACTTGGATACCGAGTTTGCAATGTAAAGGCTATTAAATAGAGCAACTCCTTGAAAGTCAGATTGACTTTCAAGGAGTTTTTGTATGTAGATGTTTCTTCATTATGCTTTTCGAAGTTGCCACACTTCTTACTTTGTTCCCTGTTGATTTTTCCGTCTCTTTTTTCGCTTTCTTTTCTTTTTGGACAATTGAGCGTACTTCTCTGAGAAGCCATTCATTTTGATCCCAGTCTTCTATATCCAACATTCGGCAAAGACGTTGCATTTCTAATTTCTTTTTTGCAATCCTGTCTTTACGTTGTTCCTCTGTCTCCATAATCTTTCACCTCATCTCTTCTATAGGTACGCAAATCAATTGTAATTCACCTAAAGAATAAAGATTTATTTATTTTTCTCAAATTAAGAAAAAACTCCTTTCCGATTTATTGGAAAAGAGTTTTTTATTTTATAATAAGCTTTTCAATTTTACATCTGGGTATTTATCTGCGAACCAACGCTCCGCAAACTGATTCTCAAATAAGAACAGTGGTTGATCAAAACGGTCACGCGCTAAGATATTACGACTTGAGCTCATTCGTTCATCTAAATCTTCAGGATCGATCCATCGAGCAATTTTATGCCCCATCGGTGACATGATGACTTCCGCATTGTACTCATTCAACATTCGGTACTGAAATACTTCAAATTGTAGTTGTCCCACTGCACCAATGATATATTCTTCAGTCAAATACGTTTTGTATAATTGGATTGCTCCTTCTTGGACCAATTGATAGATTCCTTTATGGAAAGATTTTTGTTTCATCACATTTTTGGCAGTAACTTTCATGAAAAGTTCTGGTGTAAAGGACGGTAATTCTTCATATGCAACTTTTAATTTTCCTTCATATAAAGTATCCCCTATTTGGTAATTCCCTGTATCGTAAACTCCGATGATGTCACCTGCTACAGCTTTTTCGACATTTTCACGTGAATCAGCCATAAATTGCGTCACGTTGCTCAATTTTAATTTTTTACCTGTACGCTCCAATGACACATCCATTCCACGTTCAAATGTACCAGAACAAACGCGAACAAATGCGATGCGGTCCCGATGTGCTGGATTCATGTTTGCTTGGATTTTAAACACGAAGCCTGAAAATTCTTCTTCGTAGGGGCTAACAGTTTGTTCGTCTTGTGTCTTGTGACTATAAGGAGATGGAGCTAATTCCACGAATGTTTCTAGAAAAGTCTGTACACCAAAATTCGTTAACGCTGAGCCAAAGAATACTGGCGTTTGATCCCCGCGAGCAATTTTCTCCTCATTGAATGAGTCCCCTGCTTCTTTGAGCAATTCAACTTCTTCAAGTACTTGTTCATACAATGAATTTTCTGTTAGCAGATGTCCATCTGGTAGTAAGCCATCTTCATCTAATTCGATCAACCGTTCATCGTTATAGTTTTCCGGACGATAAAATTCGATACGGTTGTGATGGATATCGTATAATCCTTCTAGGCCTTTCCCCATGCCGATTGGCCAATTCATTGGATAAGATTCGATATCTAACAACTCTTCTAATTCTTCTAAAAGTTCCAAAGGCTCGCGACCATCACGATCAAGTTTATTGATAAATGTAAAAATCGGAATTCCCCGTTTTTTAACAACTTTGAATAGTTTTTTTGTCTGGGCTTCGATCCCTTTTGCACTATCGATGACCATGACTGCGCTATCCACTGCCATCAATGTACGATACGTATCTTCTGAAAAATCCTCATGTCCTGGTGTATCCAGGATGTTGACTCTTTTTCCATGATAATCAAATTGCATCACTGAACTCGTAACAGAGATACCGCGTTGCTTCTCGATCTCCATCCAGTCAGATTTAGCAAAATTACCAGTCTTTTTTCCTTTGACTGTTCCTGCTTGGCGAATCGCGCCACCGAATAATAATAATTGTTCAGTAATCGTTGTTTTCCCTGCATCCGGATGGGAAATAATGGCAAAAGTACGCCGATTGTCCACTTGTTGTTTTAACTCTGGATTGTTCATAGTTTAACTCCATTCTTTCATCTTTTATTTAATGTTCCTCTAGATCCTCTAGAGCATGGGACAAAAGTAAGAAACACTTTTGTCTCATTCTTTAAAAACGAATAAACGGTGGGATCAGAAACAACTCCTTCTTATTTCTCGGAGTTAAACACTTCTGTCTCAGCCTCTTCTTTTCACAACTAAATCAGTATAGCATGGATTAAGTGATTGAAAAAGCCATGACATCAAGATTTCTTGCGAAATTGATTTATACGTTCAAAAAAGAATAGACATGCTGCTCTTACGCAACACATCTATTCTTACAAGTCATATTACTCTTCAAACAATAACTTGTTTATCTTCTTGGTTCGTCATCTTCAAATTCTTTTCTGAAATAGCGACGTTCCTCATCAGGTTCTGCTTCCATTTCTTCAGGATCATGGAATAGCACTCGAATCTTCAATATTCTAGAACCTTCCATTTCTTCAGAAATCAACGTGATGTTGTCAACATCAAAGGACAGTTTCTCACCTTCATCAGGAATCATTCCTAAGGCTGTGATCAAGTATCCAGCCATAGTATCAACATCGCTCATGTGCAGATCACTATCAAAGGCTTCGTTGAATTCATCGATCAACATGCGGCCTTGGATAAGGTATTCATGTTCATCTACTTTTTCATAAAGGTTTTCGACTTCATCTGATTCATCATCGATTTCCCCAACGATTTCTTCTAACAAGTCTTCTAATGTTGCTAAACCTACTACGCCACCGTATTCGTCAAGCAAGATCGCCATTTGATTTTGTGTTTTCTTCATTTCATATAAAAGATCATCAATAAATATTGTTTCTGGTACAAACAATGGTTCTTGCATGATCTTTTGTAGATCTAAATGATCAAAGCCAAATTTATGTGCGGCTTTCAATAAATTCTTCGTGTGCAAGATTCCGACTACTTTATCTTTATCTTCATTATATACAGGAATCCTTGAATAATTTTCTGATAAAACTTCATTGACATTATCTTCAACGGAGTCATTGATATCGATCATAAAAGCATCTGTTCGAGGAACCATCACTTCGCGTGCAACTTTGGTATCTAAAGAAAAAACGCCCTGTAACATTTCTAATTCTTCATTGTTCAGTACGCCTTCAGTCTCCAGCATATACCGCATTTCATCTCTGGTCATTTTCGAATCTTCGTCGTCAAAAGTCATCGGTGTGATCCTTGCTAACAAACTAGTTGAAGCAGATAAAAGCCAAACGAATGGTTTAGCGACTATACCGATCGTACGAATCATTCCAGAAGTAAAATTCGCTACCTCCTCTGACTTGTTCAACGCGATACGTTTTGGATACAATTCTCCAAATACAATGGATACATAGGTCAAAATAGCTAATACAATGATGTTGGCAATGTTTTTAGCTGCCACTCCACCACCTAAGACAGGGGCTAATCGTTCTGACAGTGTATTGGCTAATGATGCACCAGATAGGATATTGACTAATGTAATCCCTACTTGGATCGTTGACAGGAAGTTATTTGGGTTCTGCAATATTTTTAAAAGCTTTTGAGATTTGGTATCTCCTTCTTCCGCCTTTTGCTCGATTCGATTTTTATTGATCGAAACCACTGCAATCTCGGAAGCAGCTAAAAAAGCATTGATCAAAGTCAAAATGATCAGTAATAAAATTTGCGCTAACAGCGACTGACTCTCAGGGTCAGCATTCATAATCGCATTCTCTCCTTATAATTTAAAATTTTTAGTTTACGATAGAAAAAAAGCGTGACTAAAAAGATAGCCACGCTAAAATGTTATCACAAAGGCATTTCCTTTGCAATAAAAACAAATGTTTATATCCGTTACTTTCATTCTTCATTCAGAATTTACGTCACAAAGTTGTTGCGATTTTTTTCTTGTTTTCGTTTTGTTTATCTTCTTTGACGATCTTGATAACATAAGAAATGATCGTCTTGCAGATTGCATAAAACGGTACACCTAAGAAGATACCCATTAAGCCAGCAATATTCCCTGCAACCAGTAGAACAATGATGATCGTTAATGGATGGATATTCAATGATTTACCAATCACATTTGGATAGATGATATTTCCGTCTAATTGCTGCACGATCAATACCACGACACAACAAAGCAATGCTTTAACTGGCTCGTTGAAGACTGTAACTAGAAATGCAGGAGCTAATCCTAGATAAGGCCCCAAATATGGAATCAAATTCGTTAGCCCTGCAATCACTCCGAAAAGAAACGCATAATCTACACCAAGAATCATGTACCCTAAAAACGTAAATGTCCCAACGAACAAACACTCAATTGCCTGTCCACTGATATAGTTCGCTAATGTTTTATTTAATTGCCCAAGCAATTCCATGATTTGATCTCTTCTTTTTTCTGGAAAAAACTGTTGGATATTTGGTACTAATTTTTCACTATCCTTCAGCATATAGAACAAAACAAACGGGACTGTAATGATCACGATCGTAGCAGAAGCAATTGTTCCCACGATCGAACCAAGGCTAGTCGATACTCCGCTTAAAAATTGTTGGATGATCGTTCCATAGGAAATATCTAGTTGTTCAAAATATTTATTGATATTTACTTCCTTGAAGATCGGTAAATCAGATACTTGGATCAACCAACTTTCAACCTGTTTGAGAAAATCAGGTATGTTAGAAGCTAATGAAGAAATTTGCTGGATCAAACTTGGGATGACACTCAGCAAAATCCAGATGATTGCTGCTACTAATAAAAGTAACACGATCGCCACTGCCCAGACACGTTTGATTTTTGCTTTCATCAACAGTTTTACAATCGGATTCAGTAGATAATACAAAAATCCAGCAGTCAAAACTGGTGCGAATAGCGTTGAAAAGAATGTCCCAATCGGTTGAAAAATAAAATTGATTTTTGAAGAAACGAAAATCAATGTAGCTAATATGAGTAGTTCACAAGACCAAAACATTAGTTTTGATTGTTTTAATTTTTCAAACAATGTTTTTCCCCTTTCGTCTTTTTTACCAGTATATAGCATATTGGTAAAAATTTCTTTTATTCTTACTAAAATTTGATTTTTTTATCTACTTTTCAATTATTTTTCTTTAAAGTATACTAGAAAAAATGAAAGGTGGCTACAAGATGAAAGTAGTGCAAACAAAAGATACCTTGAGTACTATCTATCTCGATGCGGTTCGCATCAGAAATCAAGTGTTCGTCGTCGAGCAAGGTGTCCCTCTAACAAGAGAAATAGACAAAGATGAGGCCCATTGTGTCCATTTCGTTCTTTATTCAGATGAAAAAAAACCTTGTGGCACGGTCCGACTGCTTCCATTGGAGAATGGGAAAATGAAGTTACAACGCATGGCGATCTTAGCAGAGTATCGTCACCAAGGACTAGGCAAGATTTTAGTCGAGGAAGCCGAAGCATTTTCAAAAAAGCAAGGCTACAACACGATCTTACTTGGCGCTCAAGCAACAGCGGAAGCCTTTTATGAAAAATTAGGCTTTCAAGCATATGGTGAACCTTTTGAAGATGCTGGCATGCCGCATGTCCATATGAAAAAAGAATTTTGACCAACCAAGTATAAAAATCACAAAAAAAACAGTAAGCACAAAGACATGATCTTTGTCTTACTGTTTTTCTTTCTACTTGCGCGACAATTGCTTGTAACGGTTATACCAAATATCAATATAGCCTTCGGAGAAAGGGCCATCACCATTATTGATCCAGTCAACCAAGATCTTCACATTTTCTTTTAGGATAAAGTCGATATCATTTGGATAATTCATCATTTGGCTATGCATCTCATATTCATCGACATCTAGTAATCGTTTTTCACCATCAGGAAAAACTTTGATATCTAAATCATAATCAATATACTTTAGTGCCTCATCGTCCAGCAAAAAAGGTGAAGCTAGATTACAATAATAGGAAACCCCCTTTTCTCGAATCATTGCTATTACATTGAACCAGTATTTTTTGTGAAAATAAACAATTGCTGGTTCTCGAGTTACCCAACGCCGGCCATCAGACTCTGTTACAAGAGTATGATCATTAACACCGATCATTGAATGCTCACTTGTTTTTAATACCATGGTATCACGCCACGTTCGATGCAATTTGCCGTCATGTTTATAACTTTGGATCGTTACAAACTCGCCTTCTTTTGGGACTCCCATAGCAACCCTTCCTTACGCAGCATCTCATGCTTTGTGTTTGGGTGTTCATTACACCGACATCGTAATTATTATATCAATAAAAAAGTGCTTTGCCTAGAAAGGATTACTATTGTTTCGATTTTTCTCAAGTTGTTCCAGCAATTTGACTTGAACTTTCGGAAAAGCAACGTCATTAAAGCTATTGGGATTTAACCAGCGTGCGTTTTTCGTTTCACTTAGTACATTTTCTGATTGTGCGGGTATACGACCATAGAAAAGAAGCACATGCCATTTCAAATGGCTGAAAAGATGGGTTACTTCTCCCAAATGACGCTTTTGCCAAATCAGCTCATCAGAAAAAGCAAAGGGTAGTATATGCCCTTCTTCTTCCGCCACCAGCGACTCCGCAAATAAGTCAGGCTCATATGATTGCGCCCACTCTTCTTTTAAAAGATGGTATGTTTCTTTTGTCACTTCCAGCATCGGAAATGTCCACATTTTTGCTAGTAATTTTTGTGTATGCCTTTCTTCAAAATAATAGGCACCCGCTTCATTCTGGATAGCTGCACAAATATAATAAATGTCTTTTGGTTTTTCCTTTTTTGTTTTTACTGGATACTGCTGTTGCTTTCCTTCCTGTTTTGCCAGACAAAAAGCCTGGATAGGACATTCCTCACAAAGTGGTGAGGTGGGTGTACAAATAGCTGATCCTAGATCCATCAATGCTTGATTGAACTCACCTGGATGATTCTCATCAATAATACTTCGCATCGCTTCATCAAAGGTTTTTCTACTCCATGCTTTTGCAATATCTTCTTCAATACAAAATAGCCGACTGACTACCCTCATGACATTTCCATCGATTGCTGGCTCAGGCAAACCAAAAGCTATACTCGAAATTGCACCAGTCGTGTATGGACCGATCCCCTTCAATTTACTTATTTCTTCTGGCGTGCGAGGCATTTCCCCGCCATATTCAGCCATGATTTGTTTTGCCGCAGTTTGGATGTTTCGGACTCTCGAATAGTAGCCAAGTCCTTCCCAAGCTTTAAGCAGTTTTTCTTCTGGAGCATTTGCTAGCGATTCGATTGTGGGAAACCACTCCATGAAACGATAGAAATAATCAATCACTGTATCGACACGCGTTTGTTGAAGCATGATTTCAGAAATCCAAATTCGGTAAGGGTCTTGGTTGTAACGCCAAGGAAGGTTACGCTTTTCTTTTTCGTACCATTCGATAAAAATCCTTTGGAATTCTTTTTTCTGCTCACTTGTCCATTTTTCCCATTCTTTATTCACATTCTTCTTCCTTTTCCGTAATAAAACGTTGGATCATCTCTAGATCAAATCCTTTTTGATATAAACTTTGTTTGATTTTCATTTTTCTTTTTTTCGATTCAAATCGTAAATTTTTACGCCACAATTTTTCTCCCTGTGTTACTAAAAGGTCATATTCTTGCTCCTGATCTACTTCTTGCGGCAGATTTGCTATTGCTTGTTGGATGGCTTCTTGTGTAAATCCCTTTGTTAAAAGATTTTGTTGGATCTTTCTTATAAGTTCCTTGTGGCTTTTCCCGTGATTTTTATGATACAGTTTTTCCGCTACTTGCATAGCAATCGTTTGTTGATCTGTATCAGGATATTGAAACAACGCCTGTTCGATTATCTCTGGCTTCAAACCCTTTTGTTGTAATTGTTGTGCTAATTTCTTGGGCCCTTTATCACTTAACCTGACATTGGTTCGTACAAAACTTTCTCCATAAACCAAGTCATTGATCAAATCCAATTCTTTTAACCGTTCAACGATTTTATTGCGGTCTTCAAGATTGATTTCTTTGTCTTTTAAATACGTTCTGATTTCTTTTTCAGAACGCAGTTGATAACTCAAATAATTGAGGGCTTGCTGAAAGCCAAAATCAAAGCCGCTACTCTTTCTTATCTCTTGTAGCGTTTCGTCAGTCAACTCTTGGCCCTTCAATAAGCGATAGCGAACTAAAATATCTTCCGATACTCGCAACGCATCTCCTTCAGATAAATCAACTTGATAAAAAGGACCCTTGCCCTTGCTGATTCTAGTAACAGTTATCATCGACTCTCTCCCTTCGAACATATATTCCTATGATACCATAGAAAATCCCCATCTTTTCTTTTTATATGTTAGAATAAAGCCACACTATTAGAAAAAAGGAAGATACTTATGACAGAAACTATTGTCAAAAATGGCCAGACCATCCCTTTGAAAATCAAGCGTTTAGGCATCAACGGTGAAGGTATCGGTTACTTTAAACGATTGATCATCTTTGTTCCTTACGCCCTTCCCAAAGAAGAAGTACTTGTGAAAATCACAAAGGCTACACCTCGTTATGCAGAAGGACAGCTTGTTAAAATCAAAAAAGAAAGTAAGGATCGGGTAGTTGCTCCATGTCCAGTCTATTATGAATGCGGTGGCTGTCAGTTACAGCATTTAGCGTACCATGCGCAACTCGACTTCAAAAAAGACTTACTTTTGCAATCTCTTGAAAAATTCAAACCAGAAGGATACCGTTCCTATCAACTGCGCCCTACGATCGGAATGTCTGATCCTTGGCACTATCGTAACAAGGCCCAATTTCAGCTAAGAAAAAATAAAAAAACACAAAAAATAGAAGCAGGACTGTACCAAGCAAATTCGCACGAACTTGTGCCATTGACTGATTGCTTAGTCCAAGAACCAAGAACACAAAAGGTAATGAATACGGTAGTGACCCTTTTGAATAAATATGATCTTCCTATTTATGATGAAAGAAGCAATAGCGGCATCTTCCGAACGATCATGGTCCGAGTCGGAATCAAAACAGGCGAGTTACAAGTGGTCTTTATTACTCGAAGTCGGAAATTCCCTCAAAAAAATGCACTCATTCGTGAGATCAATCAAAGATTACCAGAAGTTGTTTCGATCATGCAAAATGTACAACCAAATAAAACTTCCCTAGTGATGGGTGATGAAACCCTTCATTTATGGGGGAAAGAGGCAATTGAAGAGCATATCAACGAAGTGACATTCGATCTTTCTCCTCGTGCTTTCTTTCAATTGAACCCACAGCAAACAGAAATTCTCTATGGCGAAGGAATCAAAGCATTAGCTATCCAACCAAACGAAACGATCGTTGATGCCTATTGTGGAGTAGGAACGATCGGGTTAAGTGTAGCAAAACAGGCGAAAGAGATCCGTGGAATGGATACAGTTCCTCAAGCTATCGCTGATGCCAGAAAAAACGCGGAACGTTTGGGCTATCAGAATACACGCTATGAAGTAGGAACAGCCGAAGAATTATTACCAAAATGGCTAAAAGAAGGATTTAAGCCAGATGGAATCATCGTTGATCCGCCAAGAACTGGACTTGATCCTCAATTGATCCAAGCAATCTTAGCCTATCCGCCAACTAAACTTGTCTATATTTCCTGCAACGTCTCAACACTGGCACGTGACCTTGTTGAATTAAGCAAAAAATTTCAGGTCGAGTATCTACAATCTGTTGATATGTTCCCTCAAACTGCCCGTTGTGAAGTTGTTGTAAAGCTAACAAAAAAATAGACTTAATCGAAAAAGATCGAGATAGAAGTGTTTAACTCCGAGAAATAAGAAGAAATTAACGAAAATTGTTTTTCAAATTTTTGTGAATTTCGGCTTATTTTCGAAGGAGTTGCTTCTGCTCCCGCCGTTTATTCAAGAGTCTGTAACAAAACTGATTTTTAGATTTGTCCCACGTTCGTTTATTTTTTGCTGACAGTCTTCAATGCACGAAATAAGGTTTGGAACTGTCCTTTGAATGACATGACTTGTTCAAAGATATCCTCTCCATCATTCAACATTTTCACAGTGACCCAACCTAATGATTCTGTAATTGCACTAGCAACAGTCGCATTGATAGCAGCTCCTGTAACTGTTCCAACAGCTGGCACAAATTTCACGAGATTTCCCACCGCACTTCTGCCTAGGCTAACCACCACTAATTCTTTTGACAAACTTTTTCCAAGACTTTCAGACCATGGCTGGCCGAATAGCTTATGCAAACGAGCCATCATTGTCAACTGAACCGGAACCAATAAAAAAGCATCTGAAAATGGGATAGGAGAACATCCAATGATCGCTGCTGTCAATGAAGCAGCATGAATGATACGATGGCTTTTTTTTCGAGTGATTGGATCTACCCCTTTTAAAAAATCTTCGAACACATGGTCAAATTTCACTTGATTTTTCTCCAGAATCGTTTCGGCCACTTTTTTTGATTTTTCGTACGTATTCAAAATAACCTTTGATGTCTTTTGTGGGATTTTTTTAAGTACTTCAGAGAAAAAAGAGTCAAATTCTTCTTGGTCTAATTCCTCTGAAAGTAATGGATCAACTTCCTGTTCTTTACTCTTTTCTTTACTAACTGTTGCTTTTTTCTTTAACAATCTCATCGATCGATTCCTCCTTATTACTGAAAACATTCTTCTTTATGGATTGAAGAGAAGAACACTCATTCTCTGTATATGCCAAAGACGACCAAAACAAAAAGGCCAATTAGCTATTTTGATACATCCAAAGCTTCAACATACACACATAGTGATTTCCTATTTGTTGCTTTAAGCGAGACATTTTCCTGATGTCCGTGTAGTTCCATGATACAATAACCTGTTACTGAACCAAAATCATTGACTCACAAAAAAAGCGAGAGAAAAGTACACTCACTTTTCCCTCACTCTATAGGATTGAATAAACTATTAGAACAGTAGAAACTCCTTGAAAAATAAATGAAGACTCGCAAAAATTTGAAGTTGCGTGCATTCTGACCTATTCATTTAGGAGTAGCACTTCTATCCAACCTAATTGATATTTACTTATTATTGGATATTTACATCAATTGCTTGATAAAAAGCATTGGTGGTATCACTGATGTTCCACACAGCTAAAATCACATGGTAGCCTTTGCGATCTTGCGGAACAGTGATTGTTTGATTGACGATTTTAGGTGGTACAGTTGCTTTATCATCAATTTGCGCAATCAATTCAAAATCACTGATTTTCAATGGTGCATTAGGATTCCAACCTGTTTTTGTCATATAGTAATCCCATGTGCTTGTTCGATGTTGCGCAGTTAGGTTCCATGAGATAGTCAAATTACCAGGATTGATCACACTTTTATGCCATCTTGTTGCCGTTTGCTCATCCAATGGTTCAAACCCAGTGACTCCAGCACTTGCTAATTTTCCATCAATAAATGTATTCTTAGGTGCTTCGATACTTTGTGGCTCCCACTGTGCGCGTCCAACATTTTGATTCAAATTACCCGCTGCTGCCGTACCAAAATAAGCACGGCTTCCAGGGGAAGTGACATATCCATGTGCAAATCCAGAAGTACCGAATCCAAACAACCCTAACATGACTACACCGACAAACAATAAGACATTAAGCTTCTTCATGAATGAACCTCCTATTAGTTGATAGGTTCATTGTAATCGCTTTCTTTATCAATGACAAACATTATGCTTTTATGATTTTTAACTGATTTTTTCCCATAAAGCTGGTACGATATCTGGTGTCCAGCCAGCAATTGATGTATGTGCTTGTAAGCAGCGATAACTAGATCCACCATAAGTTACGATACTTCCAATACTGTAGGCTTGATTAGTTGTCCAAGTATTTCCTTGGCTATCTTCATCCAATGTTTTAACAGTGATTGCTTGACTGAAATCAGATGATCCAGATTGGTTGATTGCTTTGACTTGATAAGTGTAAGTTGTACCAGCATCTAAATTAGTATCTTCAAATTCATTCGTTTCACTGACACCTATACGAATGCCGTCACGATAAATAGCATAGTGCATCACTTGTTCATTCGGTGTATTTTTCACCCATGTTAACGTTAATTTATTCTGTAGAATATTTTTAGCTGTCAATTGAAGTGGCACAGAAGGTACTGGTAGCTGGCCTTCCGTTTCATCATTAGTTTTAAGCGACAAAATAGCAGAACGTTCTGACTTATTACCCGCTGTGTCTACTGCTTCTACCGTATAAGAATACGTCGTAGCTGGTTTTAATCCCTTATGAAGGAAATTCGGTACCTTACTTGTTCCCACCAAACGATTTTCTTCGTAAATATTATAATGAGATACTTGAATATTGTCTGTGGATGCAGTCCATGACAATGAGATCGAATCAGAGGAAGCCACTCCATGTAAATCAGTTGGTGTAGATGGTTTTTCAAAATCTTCTGGTGATGGAGTATCTTTGCCAAATTGTTGAGCGACCGTTAAAAATTCATATTGATTTTTGACTTTACCTTGCCCACCATCCACCATTGCATCTCGGTTCATTGACCAGTAAGAAACCATACCGATTTTCTTTTCTTTTGCATGTTGGATAACCTTATTGAGCATTGCTGTTGTAAAATACGGATGTGCTTCACTTTCAAATCCAATCGAAGGCGTTGTGCCTAGTCTTGCATATGCTTGTTCATCTGTTAACGTCGTGTTGGTGAAACGCTTGTAATAATCCTTCAATTGAACCATCGTATTGTCTACTGCATCTAAAGAACCTTGTGCGTAGTCAGGAACGACACTGCCATAACACATCGTCATCAAATTAACTGTAGTTAGCTCTACTCCTGCCTCTAAATAGGCTTGTAGTACAGACAATCCTGTCGAAATCAGCCCAGTATCCATAACTGGTAAAGTCAATGTCACTTCTACACCCGTTTTTTCTTGGACTTGCCTGATCGCTTTTGCATTTGCTAAATTTTCTTGATAGCCCATTGCTGCCGCTTCCACATCGAAATCGACTCGAGTAAGGCCATAGCCTTGGATGATTTCGGTGTATGAATTAGCTAAAATAGAAATATCTTGTGTCGTTTCCCAAAAAGCACCAGAATTCAATCCACCAAAAGAAATCGCCACATCACCACCGATTCCTCTCAATTCACGAATTGATTTTTTGATTCCTTCATATTGCCATTGATCATTGTCACTCTCGCTTAGTCCACTAAAGCCACCCCAAGCCCAGTCAATTCTGTCATTTTTAACTCCTTTTGCTTGCATGAATCCTAAATTAAAAAATTTTTGCTCAGTCTTCTTTGCAACTGCTGCAAGATCTAACGCACCGTTGCTTGAAAGATCTTCTTTTGAGCTATAGGCAGTCATGTCCACAAAAGGAGCGACCACTTGATCTCCCCACTGAATACCTTGACCAACCCCAAAATCTGCTTGTTGTTTACTACTTTGTTCTGTTGCCAATGTTTCCTCTGCATCTAACAATAACGGTGCAATCAGCAAACTACAAAGCGCCGCTCCTACAAATAATCTTTTAAACTTTTTCTCCATTTCCCCACCCCTATCATATTTTTGTTATTAAAAACATTTATGTAACCGATTACATATAAATTATAACATTTAGAAAATAACAAACAAAACAATATTAACGTTATTTAATTTATTAAAGTCAAATTCTAAATTTAACATGTTTGTTGCTAAAAATCAGTTTAAAACTAAGAAAGAGTAGTACAAATGAGGCTGGGACAGAAGTGTTTAACTCCGAGAAATAAGAAGAAATTAACGGAAATTGCTTTTCAAATTTTTGTGAATTTCGGCTTATTTCCGAAGGCGTTGCTTCTGCTCCCGCCGTTTATTCGTTTTTAAAGAATGAGACAAAAGTGTTTCTTACTTTTGTCCTACACTCATTCTAAATAGGACTAAATGGCTGATTTTCAAAACGTCAAATACTTCTATCTAGCCATCAACTAAAATAATAGCTAACCGAATGATTACTTTTACCTTTTGGATCCTCAGAGTAAATTTGAGTATGTCTGAAATGTTCATGGTAAACTTAAATCATAGAAGGGAGATAATAAAATGGTTATATTAAAAGATTTTCGTTTTTGGTTATGTACAGTGGGAATCGTTATCCTAGGATTTATATCAGGGCTACTTAGTGGCAATCCTGGAAGTTACTATTATTCATTAGACTTGCCTCCGTTCGCGCCACCAAGTTGGATCTTCGGGCCGATGTGGACAGTACTCTATATCTTAACGGGTATGGCACTATATTTTTTAACACAAATGGATGAGAGAAAATTAAAGCGTAAGCTTCTTACACTATTCGTTATCCAATTTATCTGTAACTTTCTTTGGTCTGCTTTATTCTTTAATTTGCAAAGTAATTTTATTGCCGCTGTCGATATTACTATCCTAGTCATTGTCTTAACGATCTTACTCTATCATTTATGGCTACATTTTCGTTTGGTGATGTGGTTACTTGTTCCGTACTATTTATGGGTGCTATTTGCTACCTTGTTGAATTATTCTATCTACTTTTTGAATTGATAGCCTTCATTTTTTGCATAAAAAGAAACACTCGCGGGAGTTGAACAAACGCGAGTGCTTCTTTTTTTAATAGCCATTTTGGTCGTAATTTTGATCGTAGTTCTGATCATAGTTTTGATCGTAATTCTGACCATTATCTTGGTACCCATTTTGGGTCGTATCATTATTGTATTGATTGTTATACTGACTCGTGTCTTGAGAATAGTAGCTTGAACTGCTGTTAGTAGTTCCAGCATCCGTGTTTTCTCCATCCGAACCATCTGAGTCGTCATAGAACATGTAAGACGCGTTATCATTCTTTAAGTTTGGCAATGTATCACTTGTCTTGATCTCTAATTGTTTTTTCAATTCATTTTGGATAGCTAACAGATCATTTTGACCTAGTATCTGATAATAAATATTATCGATCATTGCATCTTTTCCTTGCAATTGATCTTGTTTGATCGTTTCAAAAGCAGAGGTGTAATTTGTAGCTACATCCAACATGTCATCCCAGTCTAAATCGGTAGTGACATTTTTTTCAACAGCTTTTAATATTTTACGATAATTGCTTACGCCGTCTAAACTTAGCACTTTGTTCACGATCTTGGTAACTACTTCACGTTGTCGTGCTTGTCGGCCAACATCCCCTTTAGGATCTTCATGACGCATCCGAGAATACGCTAATCCTTTTTCTCCATCTAATGTTTGCTTACCAACCGGTACATGTATCCCATCTAGAGTGAAGTCGATTTTGTTGTTTACTTCAATTCCCCCAACCGCATTGATCAAATCTTCCATACCATCTAGATTGATCGTTACGTAATGATCGATGGGAATATCTAATAATTGCTCGATTGAATTCATTGCCATATCAACGCCACCAAACGCATAGGCATGATTTAACTTATCCACGGTGCCGTAACCAACGATATTCGTATAAATATCGCGATCTAAACTGATGATCGTTGATTTTTTTTGTTGTGGGTTGACGGTAACCACCATCATCGTATCCGAACGACCTTGTTCTGTCCGACCAAGTCCACCCGTATCTAGCCCTAAAAGTAGCACAGAAAAAGGTTCCTTATCATCGATATTGACTTTATTATCACGCTTAGTTGATACTCGACTTGATTTTTTAGATATTTGATCTACTGTTTTACTTGCTTCTCCCATGAACTTGATTCCATAAGCTGAGATCCCGCCAATCAGAATAACAAGAACGCCTAAAAAAGCTAAAATAACTTTTTGCCACCGCTTCATAATACACCTCTGTCTCACATTTTCGTTAAAATATTTTCTCACATAACTAATAATTCAGCAATTCACTTAGTTAATCATAATAAAACTTTAAATAATAATTACAAGGATAACTGATTTATATGTATTTTTTCAAAATTCTTAAACTATCATACCATAGCATTTGTTTAGAGAAAAGTAGCAATTCTAGTCTTTCAAAGCGCTTTTACATATTTCGGTTAAAATAGATAGATTATATTTATACTTTTTTTCAGTCAAAAAAAAGAAACGTTGTCTTTAACCTGGACATTGTCTCTTCTTTTTTAACCTATTAAACACTGACTTCACTCTTCAAATTCCGTTTATTTGCGATCTTCCGGATATATTTATCGATTTGTTGAAAATCACTTCCAGTAACAGATCCTTTTGCAAAGAGTAAACTATCTTCATTTAGTAATGTTTCAATTCGCTGACTCATCTTAGATAAACTAGCAAACCATTGAAAATTTTCGTATTGTTGATGCTCTGCACTGAAAATTTCCTTGAACTGTTCACCATAGCCAAAAATATAATCTGCTGTAGATTGTTCCATCTGTCCTTTTAAGGATTCATGGACTTCTTTAGACGCCTCCCCTAAATCTGCAATTTGACCAAGGATCAATAATTTCGTTCCTTGGTAAAAAGGGCTGATTTCATTGAAATAAGCAATTACATTTTTCATTGCCGGTAAAGATGCATTATGTGTATCATCAATAAATGTAAAATTGGGACCACTATCAGATCTATAACAGGTTTTCTCTAATATTTTCGTCAGCGGTTTAAATGTTTCAAAAGCCGCGAGGTAAGGATGGATATCTCCTTTGATTTTCCAAACAGTCAACAAGGTGGCTAATGTATTCGAGACCATTCCTAATGAAGCAACCGATAGATTTAAAGAAATTTTTTTGCCGAAAAATGAGATATTTACATTGCAATAGTCTCTTTTTTGCGTAGTACTGATTACAAAAACATCTCTAGTGGGGTCCGTTATCGAGTAGGTAAAGATTTCACTTGTATGCTTACGTGCAGCAGCTGTCAAAATAGCCAACTCTTCCGTTCCAATATCGGCATTGATGATAGCTGTCCCATTTTCCTTCAATCCCTCGAATATTTTTGCTTTATGACGTGCCACGCCAATCGTGTCTTTCAATGAGCTAAGATGTGCCTCTCCAATTGAGGTCACAATCGCAATATCTGGTTGAATAAGGTTTGACATTGATCCTGTGTCGTAAGAGTTCAACGCATTGACTGACACTTCTAAGTTCACTATATCTGGTTGTCCTACCAGCTTGCTCAGATAGAGGGGAATCGCAAAACGAACATTATGATTTCCTCGATTTGCAAGTACTTTTTCCTTTTGTAACAAGTGGGAAATCATTATTCTGGTCGATGTTTTTCCTGCTGAACCAGTGATTGCTATGACAGGATTATGGTACGCTTTTCGCAACTTCGACGATATTTCTAACAAGAATTTCCAGCTGTCTTCTACAATAAATTGTGGTGTCTTAACCGAAGGATCATCAATCGGTGTTTCTGTTATGAGTAAAGCAAACTCATTCTCCCGCCCTTTGATTTGTTCATTTCCATCTCTCCAGGCTATACTTTTACGATTGACATAATTTCTTCTTTCTGACGAAATAGAAACAAACGCGGTTGTTGAATAATCTTGATTTCGTTTTAAATGTCCTGAAAAATATTCAAAATCTGTGATTGGTTGATCTAAATGATCATATATCTTAAAAAAATTTCCATCTATTCCATTTAAAATATTCTGAATTGTCCACATGTCCTCATCCCACCTTTACCATCTGCCACGTCGAGGTCTTGCTTGATTGACATATCTTGTTGCTGTTTTTTCAATTCTTTCTGGAGAGTTATCCTGATCAACTTCCCAAGGGTAGAGTCCCTCTTCATTTTTTTCATATTGACTTAAATCAGTCTCCATCTGATTCTTCTGATGATCTTTTTTCTTTTTTAATCGGAATCCCACATATGAAAAACCTATCAACGCTAATGCTGCAAAACGAATATACCCAACCATTTTTATTCACTCCTTCTATTTATAATGAATCAAATAATTGATCAAACCAGATAAAAAATGTTCTGCATCGTCAATTCTCATCCGAAAGCGATCATGACGGGCAAAAAAGCCATAGTTGATCACTTCTGGTTTTTTGAAAAACTGGGCAAACTCAGGAAACATCACTCCTGTTGTGATTTCATGCAATACACGTTTCTCCATGACTGTGTTGATTCGGTCTTGTATAGCTATAAACTCCTCTTCTGTTTTAAACAGTCTTTCTCTTGATTCACTTGTTTCCAATTTTTTCATCATTTTGGAAGCTGCCACTAGTAATTCAAGCATCGTTGGATACGCAGTGTCCCGCTTATCAATAAAATCGATATTTACCATCGCATTTTTGATACCAAATTCATAATATGTGTCTTTTTCTTGATATTTTATCATTTCATTTGTTGCATAGCTCAGCCAATGATCATGGTATTTTTGATAACCATCTGTGACAAATCGTTCCATCAGTCCTTCACAAATTTCAAAAATCGCTAAATCATGGAAAATCCCATAAGCTCGAAGTAAAGAAAATAGGATTTCACCATCATAGTAGATGATCCGAAACTCCTCTTTTAAATTCAAATCGGCATCAAGTACATGAATGGTCTTACTATTTGAAGTAATAAATTTTTTTGATACTGTCTCGATCAATCGACTTAAATATTTATAGAGTTCCTGGTCGCCTGTCACTTCGATATATTTAGCAATTGCTAAGATAGCCGTTGCTTGTGCGCCTAATTTATATTCGATTTCTTTATTCAAATAATCTTTGATTAGCAAGTAACCGTCAACTTCAGAGGTTAGATTATCGATACCCCAGAGCAAGCCATTTTTGATGTTTTGAAGCATGTTTGGATCATATGAATATTCTGCTGCTTCTGCTAAAGCATATAGAGAAGAAAAATGACGGACAGAATTGTATCCTTTCAGCAGTTGATTGTAGCAAGGATAGTATCCGTAAATGAATTGTCCAGATTTTGTTAATTGTTTTTTTAGATACATACTTCCTTGTTCAATTACCAATCTCGTTGTTTCTTCAAGATTGTCATAAGTTACCTCTCGGACCCGATTCCCATTCCCATAGTTTTTCAGCGGATAAATATTTCCTTGCTCTAAGTAGAAAGATGCCGTTTCAAAAAAGTAGAACTTCGAACGTTCCAAATAACTGAGATCCGTCTCTTCTCGACCGTATTTACGTTTAATATATCCTCGATAATTTTGCGGGTCGATATGCAAGTCAGGAAGATTTTTACCAACTTTATGTGTTTTACTAGGTTTAATAATGGCATTTGCCACTAATTCTTCTTTGAGGAAACTTCTCTTTCTTAGACCGTCGATCCGCAAGTTGAAATCGACATAATTATTTCGTTTGATTTTTTTCAATCGTTCATTTACTTGGTGATAATCTGCTGACTCTTCGTTTGTAACTATGTCCAATCTTAAATACGGTGCCTTTTCAAATTGATTGATTCTATAAGCTGTCAATAAATTATTCCAGATTACTTTTAGATTATTCCCATAAAATTCGTAGATTTGTCCTCGCTCTTTAAAGTCTCCGACAGAAACAATCAGTAATTTTGTTGGAATAGTTTTATCTACCGTTTCAAGTATCTTTTTGATCATTGATAGATTCGTATGTGTATTCGTCTGAACAAGCATATTCCCACCTCTATTAATAATAAAAAGGCTATGGCATCGAATCACTATAGGAAATAGTCTCATCTATAGCCATAGCCTTTTTTAGTTATTGTTTTTTCTTACTTTTTTTCATTTTCCAAATCCCTAAACCTGAAATCAGCGATACTAGTCCGCCTAACCAAGAAGCAGATGAACCAATCGTATCTGATGTCTTAGGATACATTTTTGGTGTACTACTTCCGCTAGTCATAGATGAAGGTTTAGAAACCCCTGAACTACTATATTGTACTGGTAGTTTTGGTGTTGCTGTTGGTCCTGACCCACCAAAATTATTTGTTACCACGTTAATGATGGTCGTATCTTGATTATCATCAGCGTCGGCATCAGCATCAGAATCGGCGTCAGAATCTGCATCGGCGTCCGCATCGGCATCAGCATCCGCATCAGCGTCAGCATCAGCGTCGGCATCAGCGTCGGCATCGGCGTCAGCATCTGCATCAGCGTCGGCATCGGCGTCCGCATCGGCATCGGCATCCGCATCAGCATCCGCATCGGCATCGGCATCGGCATCTGCGTCGGCATCAGCGTCCGCATCGGCATCGGCGTCGGCATCCGCATCCGCATCCGCATCAGCGTCAGCATCGGCGTCGGCATCCGCATCCGCATCTGCTTCTTCATCATCTGGAATTACGGCAACTGTTGGTAGACTTGGATTATCATTATCATCATATGCAATCAATTGAATCTCATCTAATGGCGCAACATCCTCTTGAGAAACTGGAATCGTGAAACTACCAGTTCCGTCTGCTCGACCTTCTGCAATCAAATTTCCAGTATCATCATAGATTCGGACGATTGCGTTTGGATCTGCCATCCCAGTGACCTCATACCCCTCAGTTGAATTACCTGTTACTGTAATATTATAAGGTGCTGTTACTGCCCTTACTGCATAAAAAACAGGTGTGTAACCATCATAATTCGACGCAATATCAATGGCTAGCACATCGGATTTCACAATATTCCCAACAAACCCAGCTTCATAAGGTACAGACAAATCAACGCCGGCAGCAGTCAAACCAGTCGCGTTAGGATCTGTAATGGTCGTTGGTATCGTTACTGTCGTTTCCCCTAAAACACTCACATCAGCCAAAGTACCAATTAAAGAAGAACCCACATTAACCAAACCTAGGGCCCCTGCAAAAGCCAAATTAAAGGCGGGCTTGATCGTTGAACTTAGTACTCCATTGATTGCCGCAGCTGCTAATCCCCCCGTGATTGGTGAATTTGGGGTTGCCTCAAGCGCTTGGACAGCATTGTTAATTCCTGTCAAAATATCACTAAGTCCTTCTCGAATAACTGTTTCTAGTGCGCCATCTAGTTCCCCGTAAATATAATCGCCATTTTCTGTTTGTTGTAAAGCAAGAGCAATTTCTGCCGAACTCAGCGTACTCAAATTTTCTAATAATGCTAATTGTTCATACACTTCACTCAAATTCACTGAAGCTAATGGATTGAGATTGACGATATTTTCTACAGAACCTACCAATGCTGAAACCGCTCCATTCACAACTGTTAGTAATGGAGCTAATTCATCTCCTGGCAACAAGATATCTGTCCTGAAGGTACCGCTACCATTTACATCAACTAGACCTTGCATCTCTTCAGGAATAGCTAAAACAGCTCGTCTTGTTCCAGTAAGCAAACTCACGTCTAATCCATTATTAGCCGAAATCACAAAATCAACATTTCTGATTGAGCCATCTGCCACGTAAGGTGCCCCAGTACTCGTTCCGCTTGTATTCGTCGTATTCAGATTATTAAATAGCTGTCCGCTAACCAAATCAGCGTATACCTGTTGCGAACCTATCGTAAATAATGGTGTCGCAATCGTGATCGGTGCTGCACCCAACATGATTCCCGCAGCAATAGATGTTCCTACTAGTAAGTATTTTTTTGAGCGACGCTTCGCCCGTTCTTTTTGATCCATACTCTTCTTATAATCTTTTTTCATTTTGTAACCCCCTTGGGTGCTTAGCCCTCTTTTATCTATTTCATCCCCCACTAAGCCAATAATTGAAGCTACGATTCCCCTCTGTGCAACACTCCTCAATAGATTTTTTTGACCCAAAAAGATATCTTTTTGAAAGAAAATGATTCGTTAACTTAAGTTACTCGGAGTTTAACAACTGATAAATTAGAAATCTATTATTAAGTTTTAACTCCGATTTAAATAACTCATTTATCTAAATCTGCAGTTTCAATGTGTTTTTATATGTACGTTATATTTTCAAAACATTTCGCTTTTTTTATTAAATACATTATAATTAAATTAGCAAAAACTCATAAAGCAACTCGTTCTTTTATGAAAGGGCTGTCATTTCTGTGAAAGAATATAAAATAACTATTAAACAAATATAAATAAAACAGTTTTTAGGTACAAACGCTGGTAAAAAAAGATTATTTCTCAATATTTGTAAAAAAAAATACAAATATTGAGAATGAATTATCAATATTTACATTAAAAGGAGGATAAGAAATGGATTTTATTTCATTTTTAGAGAAAAATACCCAGACACAATTAACGATTTTAGAAAATATATATATATCAAAAAAAAGCTGGAATTTGGAGGAACTCTCTGCGTTGACTAACTCCGATAAGCGTTCCATATTGAATCATTGTGAACATATCCAAGAACTGTCGAAGGGGCACTTTAATAAAGAGACCAGAAATTATAGTTATTCTGGAACCAGTATCGACTACCAAAAATTGATCTTAGCTATTTTAGACCATTCTTCTGTTTTTCAATTAGTACATACACTTTGTCTTCAATCTCAAGTTGATCTTACAGAATTTTCAAAATCGAGGAATATTAGTGAGTCTTTTTTAAGAAGACATCTCACTCGTATCAATCAGCTATTGGAAAAATATCGTATTCAAATAAAAACCGCAAAAGGTCACATTTTTATTAGAGGAGAAGAAACACAGATTCGTTACCTCATTTATTTAATCTTATGGCAATCCTATCGTGGAGTAGAATGGCCCTTTAAGGGAGTCGATTTTCATCAAGTTTTTTTGGTCATCGAAAAATCCTTTCAATTGATCAATCAAAGACCGAATAAAATAAAAATGATGGAATGGTGTTTTATCGTGGCAATCACTAAATTAAGAGCTGATCAAGAAAATCGAATACAAAAAGAGAGATTACCTTCCTTCACTGACCAATTATGGTTGGCATTCGAAGAAATAGCCTCTGAATTGAGTATTGGATTTAATAGACTATCTCTAACCACTTCCGAGATTGAATTTTTATTTCTCTGGTTACAAACACGTACCTCTTTTTATTTGAATGATCATTTTTTAGACAAAGCAACAAAAATCCATTTAAAAGAAGACACACCTATCAAACAATTTCAAAATAATTTTTATCGTTATCTTTATTCCATAGGATTTAAATCTTCACAGATCAATAGCAAAAAAAGGTTACTAAACAGCACCTTATTTGCCAATGGAATGACTGGTTATCTATTTCCCGAGTTTTCGATTATCAAGCATGATATCTCAACCTTTATTGAAAAAAATTATCCCACATTCAATCGTGAAATCAATCGTCTCTCACAACACTTTAAAAATCAAAGTCAGACATTGGCATGGGTTCATCCATGGAATCTAGCAGAAGCATTTATGATTGTAGCTTCTCCTACTTATTTTGATAAAGAAATAAAAATCAAATTTGAAAGTGATTTTCCATTAAGTATTGAATTGACTTATATGGAAATGCTGCAAGAACAATTACGCATCTATTTAAATGTTCTCTTTACAAATGATTTCTTATACAAGCCCGACTTGATCATCCGCACAACAGACATTCCGTTAAAAACAGTGACTTACGAAGAGTCTATCCCCACTTTGACGATTTCTACTGAAATGTCTAGCGAGCAGATCTATCTACTAAGTCAAAAGATCCAAAAAATAGTAAATCGTTGATTCTTCCACTAAAGTACAGGGGAAACTATTTTTTCAAATTTTGTAAAAAACAAGTCATTATTGCCATAGAAGCACTCACAGAATCAATGATTTTTTCCTTTAAAAAATCAAAAAAGAAGATGGATCAACCATCTTCTTTTTATTGCTTTGATCAGTCCGCAACCGCGGGCTTTTCTTCAACAAATTATTATAATTTAGTCACTTCAGCAGCTTGTGGACCACGAGCGCCTTCAACAATCGTAAATTCAACTTCTTGACCTTCTTCTAAGCTCTTGAAGCCGTCACCTTGGATTGCTGAAAAATGTACAAATACATCGTCTCCGCCATCTACTGTAATAAACCCAAATCCTTTTTCATTGTTGAACCATTTTACTGTTCCATGTTCCATAAATGTATAGCCTCCAAAAAAGTTCTTGCAAGATACCTTGCAAGCCTATTATACCCAATTTAGAAAACGCTCGCAAGCTTTGCTAAATTTATTTTTCAATTCGATTTTGGAGTATGCAAAACAGCTATCATTTATTTTGCGGCTGCAAATTGTTTGTTTACTTCGTCCCAGTTGACAACATTCCAAAAAGCAGCAATATAGTCAGGGCGTACATTTTTATATTTCAAGTAATATGCATGTTCCCACACATCTAATCCTAAGATAGGTGTTTGGCCTGTCATCAATGGAGAATCCTGGTTTGCTGTAGAAGTGATTGCCAATTTACCATCTTCCAACACTAACCATGCCCAACCTGATCCAAAGCGTCCGGCAGCCGCTTTCTTGAACTCTTCTTTAAATGTTGCGAAATCACCAAAAGCTTCATCAATCGCTTCTTTGATTTCGCCTGTTGGTTCGCCACCCGCATTAGGTGCCATGATTTTCCAGAAAAATGAATGGTTTGCATGTCCACCACCATTGTTTTGTACCGCTGTCTTAATATCAGTAGGAATCGCGTCCATATCAGAAATCAATTCTTCCACTGATTTTTCGCCTAATTCTGGATACTTTTCAATAGCTGCGTTTAAGTTTGTAACATAAGTATTATGGTGTTTGTCATGATGCAAGTGCATCGTTTCTTCATCGATATATGGTTCCAGTGCATCAAATGCATAAGGTAGATCTGGTAATGTGTAAGTCATAAAAAAATTCCTCCTCAATGTGTTTGTTCATAGTCTTTACACTACAAAGAGTAACAAAGAGAAGGGATTTCTACAAAAATTATGCTTATAGCTATTTCTTGTTCTGATTTTCAGGAAGTTCTTCTTCAATAATTTCTGTTTCTTTAAAGATAAATAATTTACTGAAAATATAATTTGCTAATACTACGATGACCTGTGTAATGATTTTTGCCACATAATCATTGACATGCATCACTTGGATCATGAGTAGCATGGCACCCATATCCATTCCATACGATACTACTCGATAAAAAATAAATTTTCCAAATTCGATGATTAAATGAAGAAAGCTTGGAGATTTTGAATGGAACACCCAGATTTTATTTGTGACAAATGCAAATAAAACGGAACAAATCCAAGAGATCGTATTAGAAACAGGCATACTTAACTCAAACAGTTGTAGTGCAATATAGAAACTGACAAAGTTAACAACTGTTGCCAAACCACCAAAAAAGAGGTAAATAAAAATCTCCCAATACCCTTTTCGTTCTAAAAAATGTTTTGCTTGATGATAAAGATTCATTGGTCAACCTACCTTACTATTCATTTCTGCTTCATCATACCTTATTTAGGAAAATATTTCATCTTCAATTCTTAAAATCAATCGTTCCTTATCCTTTGCATTTGTTTCCGCTTGAATCGTTATATGCATTTTTTATTTTGGATCTTGGATAGCCAGATATTTTTTAGGATTTCTTTGTTTTGAAGCTATTTTTTGAGTTACAGTAAGATAGCATACTTGCTGATGTATCTCAAAAATCATGGAAAGCATCAGAATTCAATGATAATCTACCTGAAAAACCACACCAATAAATTCTACTAAAGTAATCACACCATTTGAAAAACAACCCACAAGATTTTAGTTGATTGCTGGTGGTCTTTCATCTTTTCCTACATCAACCTTTACTCTATCAGCATAACATGTTTGCTAAAATGACCCATCAATTTTGTGTTTTCCTATATGCCCCTTGTATTTCCTTTCTGACTTCGCTAGAATTGCTAATGACGACACTATTATTAAAGGAGTAGTTATGACAACTAAACAATTAATCATTAGCTCTTTCACACAATTCAAAGAGCTTAAAAATGCCAGAAATACACCATTCGGTAAATCGATCCTCTATTTATTGGTGCTCAGTATCATTATGGCGTTGCCTATCTCCTTTCAAACTTTTCAAGTCTTGAATAATATCAAAGCGGATGGACAGAAAATCGCAACTAGAATACCAGATTTTACGATCAAAGATGGCAAAATCGATACAAAAGATAATGAGGGATTCATTTACCAAACCAATTCGATTATATTTACATTCGATCCAGAAGGCAGACGTTCAGAAAAAGATGTCACTTCTGACTTGATGGGCAACTTTTTAAGTGTGGGGATGCTTGAAAATGAGCTTGTGGTCGCTTTTCCAAATACGGGAACAACAACTGCTTTATTAAGTAGTAATCAATTTGAGCTTGAGTACACGAATGATGCTATAAAAAATCTAACAGGGAAACAATTACGCGATACCTTAAGTGAAGCATCGATTCCATTTTGGATAAAAGCCGTGACTTTCTTGATTTCAATCTATCCGAGCTTCTTGAACCTGATCATCACATTATTTTTTGCTAATTTCGCTGCATACATCTATGCACGACTTCGTTTAACAAGAGCAACGTTTCTTGATTGTTTGAAAACAATGATCTATGCGATTTCACTTCCTACCTTGTTGGCGACGATTCTAATGATCTTCTTGCCGACATTTGATACAAGTGCATTTATCGCGATTGCCGGATTATTCATTTTTTCCCAAGCAGTCAAAGGCTGGCCCAAGATTCAAATGATGTAAAAAAAAGGCTCTTTGTCAAATGATGTTGGTAAAGAGAAATCTTAGAATAATTTGGACAGAACAGAAAGAAGAAACCCTCTTTCTGTTCTGTTTATTTGGTTAAAAATGTTTTGCCATGACGAATCATGATCCGTAGTTTAAAATTGTAAAAGCTGCGAAAGCCGTACGCATTGCGTTTTAATACTTTGATGTGGTTGTTTAAACATTCCAATGGTCC
>NZ_SPHN01000016.1:0-72772 GCF_005844145.1 Enterococcus sp. BSD2780061688st2 D3 | reverse complement strand
GATTTAGAATAACGAGGCAGTTACGGTATCAAACAAATGAGTTACCTGTAGTGGCTAACTTAAACTTGAAATTTACGGGTTTTTTCATACACGTTTCCTCCCTAAAAATATTATATATTATGAGTAACTACTCCTAATATCTCAATTTATCCTTTATACTGTTTTTATACTTGTGAACAAATTTTATTTTAGATAATATTGGAAATTCCTCCATTTAATCTAGAATTGATCCGCTTATCCAGTTACAACCACTAAAATACCTGATATAATAGGTAAAATATAAAGATGGAAAGAATGAATTTTATTTTTCATTATGCAAAACTCCTTTCCCCATTTGTGAACCCAAGCACATTTAAGTTATAACATTAGAATAAGACTTTTTTTATAAGTAAACTAAAAAATTTTAATATATGAAAGTTGGGATTATTTGAGTAGAAAAGCAGGAGAAATCATTCGCGAATTTAGAATCGGGAAAAAAATGACATTGACTTCTGTTTGCAAAGGAGTGATGTCACCCAGTCAATTATCAAAATTTGAACGTGGAGAATCTGAGATCATATTTCAAAAAATGGAAGGTCTGTTGCACAACTTGAACATTACATATGAAGAATTTGAATTATCCAAAAATAATTATGAATCCAATAATCTTCAAGGATTGCTAAATAAAATAAGACGCTACTATTCCGAACATAATATTGGTCGGTTGCATGCTATCTATACAAATGAACTGTTTAATTTTAAGGAGACCGGCGATATTGCCTATAAATTAAACGCCATCTGTATAAATTGTTTTCTTAGAGATTTAAACAAGGAAAAATTCCCTATAAAATCTAGTGAACGTCACCTTTTATCAAAATATCTCTTTTCAATTGACCAGTGGACTAAATATGAATTATTGCTTTTTTCAAATACATTACCTATATTGACGATCGACACAATTTTTTGTTTAGCAAAAGAAATGATCAAAAATGCCAGTCAGTACAAAATGATAGAAAGTTACAATAAAATTATGCTACAGACATTGTTAAATGTTTGTATTTTGGGGATTGAAAACAGTAAATACTCTGATGTAATCTATTTCAAAAAAATACTAAGCGATATGTTGCTAGATGAGACTTTTTTATATGAAAAAAATGTTCTAAATTTTATTAATGGGCTATTTGAATATAAAACAAACAACAAAATTAACGGAATGCAACAAATGGAAAAATCAATTAGCATTTTTCACCAGTTAGATAGCATAAATTTAGCGATAAATTATTCTGAATATATTCAAAAATTGAATTAAAAAAAATTTCCAAGTATTTTTTTCACATTTGAAAAAATACTTGAAGTTATAGAAATAAATTTTGAACCCTCATCAAGATTCACTAGTGAAAAGGGATTCCGAGCTAACTCAACATCACTCTAAAGTTGAATACTAAGAGATTCAAATGGCTTTTCTGTAAGTACCTATGTAATAGCTACTAAAAGGATGCTACCAAACATCTTTTTCGTAGTATTCATCCTCTCACCCATTCTGATACAAAAAAACAGAAGTTTATGTGAACACACCACCCATCGTCGATCTATCCACTTATGATAAATTTGAACAGCAATAGCAGAGGCAAAAAATGGAAAATGAATAGCAGGTTTAAAAAGCTCTTACCCATTGCCGTACCCAAAAGCACAAAAAAGACATCCTCCAAAATTTTACATTTTTTAGATTTAAAGCGGTTTTGACACCTAATATCCATACTTTTTTATACGAATTTAATAGAATTGTGAAAGTTTAACAAAAAGGAGGGAGTTATATATGGAACTAGGAGAAAAAATAAAATTGCAGCGGCAAAAGAGAAAAATTTCGCAAAAAGAACTTGCTGAACACTTACTAGTCTCTAGACAAACTATTTCAAACTGGGAAAACGAGAAAAATAATCCTGATATGGAAAATTTAATATTATTAAGTGACTTCTTTTGTATAGATATTACGTAAATATTTGGTGTTGTTACTCTCAGGAGTAGGAACGCCAATTATTTTTTTTATAACAAAAAGACATCTGGTTGTCCTATAATTAAATCGCCAAACCCAATCATAGGAGGAAAACCAAATGTCCATTAATAAGAATATCAAAATTAAAGAAAAAAGCATAGACAAAAATGATCAAACAGATGCTAAATATTAAAGACTCGAATATTTCTTTTTCTAAAGATGCCGTTAGCAAACAAAAGATCAAAGGCCGGATGTGCACTGTTTTTACTGGCGTTTTAACCTGCCATCCACCTCGTTGTGAACATTGTGGGTTTGATTCTGTGATTCGTCACTCGTTTAAAGAAAGCTGGATTCAGCTGCTTCCTTATCAAGAAGTACCTTCTTACTTACGCCTTTTTAAACAACGATTCTATTATAAAGAATGTCACCATACTTTTTCAGCGAAAACCTATTATGTAGCGGAAAATTGTTCCATTTCTCAAGCGTTGAAATTTGCGATTGCCATTGATTTAAAAAAAGAAACTATCCATGAAAGAGATTGCGCAACGGTACTTCGTCTCTTCAAAAACCGTAGAACGGGTCTTAGATTCCTTTTATGTAGAATTTCGAGTAAAATTGACTACAAGTAATCCAAAAACGAGAAAAAAGTAGCGGAAATTAAAATAATACTGATGTACTATTCTAAAGAAAAATACAAAAATCAATGATGCATCACTCAATGAGTTTCCCCTTTTCCAACGAAAATTATTGATTGAATCAGATGTTTGAGATAATCGCTTATCCGTTGACAGTGAGCTTCGAGAAAGTTATGAAATCTATCAAGAATTACTAGCTGCTTTTGACGCAAAAGACTCTATTGGATTTTTTGAATTAATTGAGATATTGCCTGACTCTTTAAATCCAGAATTCAAAAAGGCACTACACTACTTGGAAAAACACAAACAAGCGATTAAGAACTCCCTCAACTATTCTTATTCTAACGGTAAACTGGAAGGCAAAAACAACCTGATTAAGGTCATAAAAAGAATCGTATTTGGCTTTAGAACATTTCGTCATCTTAGAAAGAGAATTCTGATCCAACAAAACCTTTGCGAAATCATTTAATTACACAAAAAAGGAAACGCCGAAACGTCTCCTTTTCGTGATTTAATTCAAAACAACATCATTTGACAAAGAGCCATTAATTATCATAATTGATATAAACTTAAAGTAGATACAAACTAGTTTATACGAGTTAAAATACTTGATAATAGAAAGGCTACTCTCTTGAAAAAAGTACATCTTCAACTTCTTTTGGAATAATCCCTAAGAAGTAATCTTCAATTTTATCCCAGAAAAAGCTTGTATAATTTTTGATCCTCTCTGATTTTTTTCTACCTTCTACTTTATGTGTAAATAGATATGTGAGCATTGCAACACTAATCTTATGCCTTTTGTGAACATCTTCTAGAAGATAATTACGATACCGATCGCCTTCCATTATTGCACGCTCTAATGGATATATTGAATTCACCCGAATATAGATTTGAGGATTGAATCCACTTGATACTTCATAATCTAAAACACCTAGAGCTTGTCCCAGTCCTAAAACCAGCATAGCCTCATCTATTTTTGAATTATCGCGACTTCTAAAAAAGTATACGGTAAACGTCTCTTCATCCTCAAAAAGATTTGTACTGTCATGATAAAATTTAGACAAACTATTTTTCACTGTTTCTAAAAACATATCAAGTTGACTATTTATTTTATAAATACTTTCCCCACGGGTATCAGTTCTTTCTTGAATGAGCCTGTAGTTCTTTAATTTACCAAAATCGAAAGCTGCATTTACTATTACTTGAGCGATTGATCGAGCTTTAAAAATATCTATATAAGGAAAATCTTTATGAATCACTGCCCCTAACTCTTTAATATTAAAGAAACCCTCTACGCGTCTTTTCTCTCTACAAAACCGTTCAAAAGAAGCCAGCAATCCATTATATTTTGTAACAATTTTACTATATCCAGTTTGATCTACTCTGGGAACAGTTATTCCTGTAGCAAAAGTGAAATGCTTGAAGACACTTGAATACTCTAGTTCGTTACGCTTACTTTCATTAAAAAGAGCAAACTTAAACTGTGGGAAACTCATATGTTTAAAATGTTTTTCCCAAATACCCGCTACATCTACAGAATATATATATTTATAATTTGAATTTTCCAACTCACATACTTTATTTAAATAAACTTTCAATCGACTATTTAACAAGATTGACTCCGAATTTTCTTTAACTAAAATCTGCTCATTACCGAATAATGATCTAGGACGAGCAACAAATGGAGAGTAACCAATTTTTTTAGGAGACGAAAAATCCTTTTCAATCATAAGCATAACCGTCTTTATTTTATTGTCCAATGCTGTTGGATCATCCAGGTCTTTTGAAAAAATATATCGAAATTCATCAGCATTTACTATTAGATTACGATTGTTACCTTTAGATTTATATATACTAATAATTTTCCTCATAACTTCTAGTATTTGATCTTTTCGGATCGCGCCCATTCCTTGTAATTTATTTACTTCCGAAAAATCATTTGATAGATAATCAAGCCAAGCAAATCCTAACGAAACCTTATCATGATCTCGAGAGACCCTGCCTATTTCTTGAATATAATCAACAACATTTCCTGTTGGTGCAAAATGATAAACATTATTGATGTCAGGTATATCTATTCCCATACCAAAAGCTTTTGTTGCTAATACAAATCGAAGTTCTCCATTTTTGAAGCTCTTGAGCACTTCGTCTTTTTCCTCTTTTTCCATAGATCCATAATACATACCTGTAACTTCCGCAATATCACCATCATGGTTATCAAGAAAATCTTTAAAAGCTCGTAACAATTTAATTGTTGGAAAATACATCAGGGTTTTTTGCTTACTTTTTTGAGAAGTTTGAAGGTGCTCTAAGGCAAGCTGAAATTTCGTTTTCCGATAGTCTCTCCCAGCCTTTTCAAATGATTTGCCAGATGAGTCTATACACATTATAATATCGTCACGTTTGACTTTTCCGAAATAAGCGATTGGTTTTTCCATGTTTAAACTATCCCTAGTATCCATATACATATCATCTTTCCCACCGTAAATAGCTGTGGCGGTAAACGTTACTATTGGAAAACGCTGTTTTTTTCTTAACTTCGATAAGTAGATGCCTAAATACCAATAATCAGCTCTAAAAGATCTTCCCCATGTAGTTACGATATGTGCTTCATCAATTATAATTAGACCAATTTGACGCTCTCCAATCAGCATAGAAATATCAGAACGACTTTGAAGTGTTTCTGGAGAAAGATATAACAAATCAATACTACCATCTGTAACACCGGTTAATATCTGCTCTCGCTGATAAGGTGGCGTATTAGAGTGTATTCTAGCAGCACTTTTTATCCCTCGACTTGTCATTGAATCAACTTGATCATTCATTAACCCGATCAACGGGGAGATGATTAATGTTAATGGCTTTTTATCGGTAAAGTGTTCTCGAATAAACAGAGCTGGGATCTGGAACATTATTGATTTTCCTGATCCTGTTGCAGAAGTTATATAAATATCTTGATAGTCTTTTCCACTAAGTGCTGCATCAGCTTGGTTGACAATATCATCAATTATTTGAGCTTGAGAAATCTCAACAGTTTTTCTATCCCTACTCTCAATATTCAAATACATCTCCAAATCCTTGAAACTATTATATCCCCAATAATGATTTAAAATTTCCAAATACTCAGGTAGTCTTTTAATATCTTTACGTTTAATTGTTTTTTGCTTGAAAATAAATTCTGTTGGAGGAACAATTACATTTTTGAGAATAGCTAATCTTCCGACATAATCATTGGGAAGCTCTCGAGGATCGGCAGTTAATATAAACTCTATTTGGTGAAACTTCTCTGTCGAGTAAATTAGTTTCTGAATCAAATCTAGAAACAATATTTCATCATCTGATAGTTCAATAGAGATCTTTGATGAATTAGAATCGTCTGAAATAGTTAGGTCCTTTATCATTAATTCTGTTTGGAAAAGATTAATTACTTTGTGTTTATTAGCATCGATAGATTGATAAGTTACATAATAACTATCAGACGATGAGGAATAGTCAATATCTCCATAAAATGATGCTATGTGCTCAAATTCTTCTTGTTTCGAATCTTGTATCATCTCATCATTCTCATAATAAAACCTTGTATATATATCCTTAATATCTGATAGAGTATTCTGATAAGGAAACTTAGTTAAATACAAGTTATTCTCAATTATTCTTATATCAAAAGCATAAGAAAGTAATTCTTCCACAAGAGTAAATTCTTCATAAGTTAGCCAAAAAAAATCACACTCTATACTATTTATAGTTGTAACTATTGAGAATATTTTATCGTGAATGTATTTTGTATCAATTTTATCTAAAGGAAAAAAAAGCGTTTCGTCTACAAGCCGTCGTCCTAGTGCTTGTGGTATCCATTCAGGAGGAAATCCTTTATATACGAGTAACAACTGTTTATCGTTTTTATCTAACACAATGCTCTCAATTCTTTTTTGTACATTTTCAACTAAGCTTATCATCAACTGCATTGTCCCTTCCATTTGTATAATAGTAATCACTAATTAATTCACGATTAACTTTCTTTTTCATCTTCCTAATTGCTTTAGCTTCAATCTGTCTTATTCTTTCTCGAGTAACACCAAAAATATTTCCAATCTCTTCCAATGTTTTACGACCTTCACCATCAAATCCAAATCTCAAATATAAAATTTCTCGCTCCTTTTCCTTTAGGTAATTCATTGACTTCTTTATATCTTCCCTTAAAAAATCAAGATCAATGACTTTATCAATATCATAATTATTATCAGGAAGCATGTCCCCAATAGTTGTATCTCCGTCAATTCCAATTGGTGTATCCAAGCTCGGTAAGGATAAATAGGTATTTCGGATAGCAAGTAGATCATAGTATTGTTCTTCACTTATCTCCATTTCTTTCAAGATAGAAGAAATGTCAGTTGTACTTGCATTAGTCAGCATTTGACTTTCAAGCCGATTTAACTTATTAATCTTCTGAAAAATATGAACCGGTAATCTCACTGTTAAACTTGTATCCATAATTCCTCTGCTTATTGATTGTCTAATCCACTGTGTTGCATAAGTAGAAAAAGCATATTCTCTAGATAAATCAAATTTATCAGCTGCTTTTAAAAGTCCAATCATTCCAAATTGTTCTAAATCATCTATATCTAATGAACTTGTAAGATATTTATTATATCGTTGAGCAATCTTTAATACTAAGCGTCGGTTAGCCTTTACAAGAGCATCTAGCGAAGAGTTGTCTCCTTCTCTTTGATAGGAATCTAAATAATCATTATTGAATTGAAACCCCATATTTTCTTTTTGCTTACTTAAATTTCTAGAGAAGTTTTCGGAGTTTATTCTTTCATCTAATGTTTGAAATTCATCAAAATCAAACATGGAAAGATCAAGTGTAGATAGTCTGGAATTTTCTTCTTTATTCTCTAAGCCCAATTCTTTTTTTAATTCAGCAATAAATAAAAGACTATCTTGTTTGAGATCTTCAACTGAAATAGTTTCAATATTTAACCTTCTATGGGGAAATTTTTCTTGAATAGCCTTAATCTGGTCATATTTTATCTCTTCAGACACTACACTCAACCTCCAAATCTCATAATTCAATATGCAGTAAAATCATACTCTCATATATTTTATCCTCATAAATCTAGTTCTATTAATATAGTATTATAAAAGTTTGCTTCACTCTGGAACGTAATTTCCTACTTCTGTATGTTTTGTTTAATTCCATAGTTATCCACTTACCAACGTTCAACAAATCAATTAATAAAAAGCGTTTTCAACTAAGCGCGTGAAAACAATGTTTCTTTACACTGGTTGTCGCTCAACTGTTATTATACTCTATATTATTAAATTTTAATATATACCTAGTGAACGCCAATTTGCTACTATAAAGAATATCATGAGAACCATCAATCTACTTTTTACAGTTTTTAAAAGATAAAAAAATAACACTTTAGTCCCTAAATAAATACAAGTTCCTATAAGGAACTAATAAACATGTCATTCCGCATATTCTATTAGCTTATAGGAACTAATAAATCTAAATCTTTCATGATCAAAAAAACACCTCTCGAATAATCGAGAAGTGCTTTGAAATCTTCGATAAAAAAATAACATTTTGAAAATTTTGAAGCTTTACGTGCTTTCTTAAGACCTGGTTAGCTCAACGATTTTTTCAAACAACTTTATAATGCTTTAATAGCAACGATTAAAGAGATTGGAACACGAAAAAGTTTTATTGACTTTTAAATTATTTGAAAGCAATGGTGTCAATTTATTTCAAAATACGCGAGCCGATTTGATACTATATTTTACATTCAAAAAATTTATCAATAGATATTTTCTCTAAGAGATACGACCACGGAAATTGCACTGCAATACATAAAATCTATGGAATAAAAATATTAAATAGTTATTTTTTGAGACATAATTGAGAGATGGATTACTTTCTGGTGGTATCTGGTAGATAGAAAACAGTGTAAATACGGGATGTCCAAAAAATTCCAAAGCCTCATAAAACTCAGTAAAATTTAGTCGACAATGTCAAAAGTATGGTCAAAAAATACTCGCCAGTATATTATTCTTAAAATTAGTCTACACTATAGTTTAAACTAACGATTGATTCAATCCTAATAATCTTACTTTTTACCACGAGTATTCTAATATCTGGATATTTTCAATTCCAATACGAAAGACCTTTGAGGCTTCGTAAACTAATTCATTATCAACATGTTCAGGTTCATCAAGAAGACGAATTAATTTTCTTTCACTTCTAATTTTTGATAAAAGGTCAACATCTGATTTCAAACCATGTCCCATAATCGTTATCACTAGTACATTAGAAAAATCTATTTTAAGGTAATTCTTAATACATAGCTTCGGTGGATATTCGGAGAATGGATTTTGATAAATTGTACTTAAGATATTTGCTGTCAATAGATCAGGCGCAATCGACAACTGTTGGAGAAATCTCAATATTATGAGCCGCTGAGTGTTTTTATCTCCAAGATTCATTTGCCCATATTTTTAGATTGTCTAATGGGATAGATGGTATAAACGCGGTTAGTTAAATCATTAAAATATAATATTTTGGTCTTATCTATCTCTATTCGGATTGATTCCCGCTCGCAACATATATTTCTGAGATTTTTAAAAGAAAATGCTCATCTTTCTTAACAACTAGTCGCTAAACTCAATTTCAACGTTATAATTTATATGTTTTTTTACTTAATCTTTTCTTGAATGGCTAACTGAATTCCAGAACTAACTTTGTTGTCACAATACCTAAATTTACTTATTCCATCGGCTTCACTTTTTTTTCAATAAAATCAATTTCGTCCTCACCTAGATTATATTTTGCGTACAACTGCTGGTCTATTTTTGCGATAGATTTTGTCCAATCAATATCACTATTTGAAGTGAAATCTTCTAGAGGCACTTTTGACCAAGTATCTTTAGTTGCATTATCTTGGGTAATTTTCTTAACACCTAACATTGCTCGTAAGAACTTCGTACTTAGATACTTCTTTAAAGCAATCGCCTCAGTCTCAGTCTTAAATTTTCCAAACGATATGAATGTCTGTGTATGCCCTACTTCAGGTCCCATTACAACTGGTGAACTTAAGGTTTCGCCAAATTTACCTGATCCATTTGATTTTGGGACTAAAACTTTCCAATACTTTAAATTCCCTCCCTCTCTAACAAATTCTGATTTTACATACTTAAGAATTCGTTCATTATTTTGTCTTCCATAAATTTGAATATAATTACCATTATCAGGCTTTTGAAGAAAGAAAATCTCTGGATATCTATCAAAAACGTTAGATCCCATCGACTTTTGCTCATTTTCTTTGACACGACCTCTAAGCTCTGGGTGTTCAACTAACAAAGCATTTGAAAATTTGTATGAACTACGAACAAAAATTATATCACTTATACTTTTAAAATTAGGTAAGTTCACTTTTTTTATAATTCCATTCAGTTCTTGATGGTTTGTAAATGTACCAATCTCACCACACTCTTTTTGCTCGTCTCTATACAAAATAGCTACTCCACCTTTAATATCAGTATTTGGAAATACATTTGATGACTTCTGATTAAAATATAGAACTTTCAAATGTTTATCCTTAAGCATTTTATTATTCCAAGACTTAGGTGTTTGACCTACGTTTGATAGAAATCTTGCTGGCGATATTAAAATATACTTTTGAGAAATTTTGCTCGCTAATTCATAAAAATACTGATAGATTGGATTATCTCTATTATTCTCACTATTAGTTTCTTGATATGGTGGATTCCCCACTACTACATCAAACTTCATTAATCATTACCTCCAAACAATTCATCACATTTTTCTTCAAAACTCATATCAGCCTCTCCACGTGCATAGGGCGTAGTATCTAAACAAACCACATGAGAATCGCCGATACTCTTAGCCTTGTCATCAAATCCAAAAATGAAATTACGAGCGATGTTATAGATAATCTCACTCGGAGCAAAACCATAGACTTGGTTTTCGAGGATATGCTTCAATCGCTCATCCTCATTAGGAATCTGATCTGCCAGTCCTACGTATAATCGTTTCACAATTTCCGTCAAATACAATCCCGACTTGATATATAAGTCTACAAAAGTCTTGTTAGGGTCTGTGAAATCCTCCGGGCTTTCCTCTTGCAACTTGTCAATCATCATCTTTACGACTCTCTTTGGCGTGAATATCTGATTGGTCTTTTGTGGAGGAATATAATCAAAAATATCTTCTCCTTGTGACTCGTCAAAATAGTTGGCAAGTTCATAACGCTTACGTAGAAACTCTTGCACCGATTCATTAAAGACTGCTTCATCAAAGAAATTATAAGTATCTCGTAGAGAACGGAATTGTTCCAAAGTAATCCCTGTAACTTCTCTAAACACCTCGTCTTTTATAGTCTCATCAAATGTGGCTAAATTTGTAGATTGTTCCCCATATGCCATTAAGAATGACGGAATTGTTCTGGCAAAGCCACGTAATCTAGCCCGAATATCGTCTTCAACTGTATTTTTCTTTTTCTCTTCAGCTTTCTTAAGTACGGTTTCGGTAGATTTTTGTGCAAGCTCCTTGGTCTTTTCTTCCACTTTAGTCACGACATCTTGCTTAAAGTCGTCTTCAATCTGTTTCGTTTCAGCTTGAAAAGCTTCTTCAGCTTCTTTTACAGCCTGAGTATTGTTTTGAGCCTCTTTGACTTTTCTTTCTAGCTCAACTCTTGCTTCAGCTTGCTTAATTTCGACCTGTCTTTGAACGATTTCGACTTCCCGGGCAATAGCATTTGCGTTTTGCGCCACTACCTGTTCTGCTTGCTTAGCTGTCACGCCGTTTTCTTTAGCTAGCTCTTTGACTGCGGTCCCTGTATTTTGTTTGAATGTCTGAGCAACCAGCGTTGCAAGATTATTTGATGGATCTTCTTCGACTGCCTCTTCAATTGTATTCGTAATCTCAGCATAGACTTTTTCACCAAAGCGAGCATCGGTGGTGGCAATCACGATATCTTGCTCCACTTCAACCTCACCTTTATCATCAACCTTCACACCTTGCGTATCGATTGGTTCTTCAGTTTTTCTTGGCGTTACTTTACCTGGATCAACAGGATTTAGTTGTTCAAGAATTTCCCGGGCCTCAGCTGAAGCAAAGATACCAGAAACGTTTTGGAAGAGTAAATTTGACATAAACCCACGGCGAACAACTTCTTGCGCCTTGATAACCTTTGGAATAGTCAGAACCTGATTAACATCTAATTCCACCATCTTGCCATCGCTATCCTCGGCAATAACAGGGAAGAAATTCAACAACTTCTTGATATTTTCTTTTCGTTCAGCAGTCGTCCCACCACCGCCAGCAGTCTTCCGTGAGAGATTATTGGCAAACTCATCATAGATAATTAGCGTTCGTTCAGGCGCAAAGTCGAAGACGTAGGCATTCTCTTTTTGATAAACTTGCCCATCAACAACCGTATCCCAAGGGTTTTGCGCCCTAAAAGCCGCTTGCATATATAGACTAGGTGATTTCATGTTTGACAACATCAAAACAGCAGTCCATTCAGGAACAGTTACACCTGTGGTCAACTGGCCCACTGAGAGGGTAATAGTCTTGTCATTATTCTTAATAGCCTCACGTACTCTATCAAGGGATTTTTGGTTTACTACCTGATCATCATCATTTGCTCGACCATCACCAGCAGCAAGGATAATCTTGTAATTTTCGAAGACCGGATGGCTTTCTAATAACTTTTGTAGCGCCTTAGCACTAGCCACCCGATTTAATATCCAGAAAGTATGTTTCAATTCGTTACGAAGCTCTTTAGTTGAAAACGGATATTTCTCGTTATGTGTTAGACTATCTAACCATTTCACAATATCTTGCTCGTGAACAAAATCGCCATTATCCTTAGTCAAAAAGAACTCATTGAGGTCAAAAGCATAATCGATATTATTTCCGTCAATTTGTGCCCCTTTATTTACCTCGCCAGTAATCATTTGACTCATTTGATAAGAGAAGAGATTTAGCTTGGGTAATTTTTCGTATGGGTTATTCTCTGCATCATCAGACCGCCAGTTAACTTTGGCATTTTGCTCATCAGCATAAGTCCAGTTGTAAATCTGATCTTCTGAAAATTTGCCAGAGGCTACTGCCTTAAATGGGGTACCAGATAAGTGTAACGTAAATTTTCGTTTGATATTGTCAAAGGCAACATCCGTTTTTAAAGTATCGACCCCTTCATGACTTTCATCGATAACCAACAAATCCCAACCAAGGTCTTTCACCCACTTTAACTTATCGTGGACACCTCCAAAGGAAATCGCACCTTTTAAATCTTGGAGAGAGATGAAGGCGACTTGTCTGGTACTGTCATTCATTTGATTTATAAATTCATCTCTTGTTATGACAGGTCTCTCACTTAATGAATCAGCTGTTGAAACAAACTTGTAGTCTGTCTGCCATGCGATAAATTTTTCAAAATCATCAAACCAAGAATTGGCAATCGCCGGACGATTCGTAACGACTAATACATTCACTGCATCTAGTTTTCGAGCTAAGTCGTATGTACTTAGCGTCTTACCAAAGCGGGGTTTTGCATTCCATAAGAATTCACCATTTTCATGGGATTTTGCGTACTCTACTGTCTTAGCTACAGCATCTGCCTGTTCAGCACGTAAAACGTAATCCAACTCTTTCTTAGCCTGATTATGCTCGTTTTTTACGAAGTCCTCAAAATCCAGGTGAGCTTTATTTTGAGTACCATTGTAATAAAACCACTCGGATTTTGGGCGCTGTTTAATGTTTTTAAACTTTCTAAGGTAAGCATGAAGTTGCTTGTCTTTATGAAGATGATGACACCATTACTGAAAAAAGGAAGAACTATGATGAACTATCCGCTCAAGGACAATACGATAGTCTAAAACGCAAACAGAAACATTATCAAAATATGCGATTCGAAATTGCCCGCCTTGTGGACTCGAATTTTGACAATCAAACAAAATTTTTAACTCTCACTTTCAGAGAAAACATTCAAGACATTGAGTATGCGAATAATGAATTCAAGAAATTTATCAAACGACTAAATTACGATCTATATAAAACAAAGAAAGCAAATTTAAAATACCTCGCCACGTGGGAAAAGCAAAAACGAGGTGCAATCCATTATCACATTATCTTATTTGACTTTCCTCTTATCTCCGTTAATCGTCTTACCAAGATCTGGAAACATGGATTTGTCAAAATTAACAAGATTGATGTGGATAGTATCGAGAATCGTGGGCGCTATATCAGCAAATATTTCGACAAAGAGCTGGAATTGAAAGAGCATAAGAAAAAAGCTTTTTTCAAGTCACGGAATCTCAAACTACCAACTGTTACTAAAAAGATGGTAAAGAAACCCTATGATTCCAAAAACCAAGATGTGCTCTATACAAGCGAATATACAGTTAAACGTCCATTTTTTTACACCGCTTTAAATGAGTTGGGAAGTCCTGAACAAGTGATGGATTTCCAAGAAAGTACCGTTCGTTACACAAAAATAAAAAAGTAATTCATTTTTCAATATTCAAAATTCTAAGGAAGTGAAGAACATGACCGAAATGACCATCTTATTGAGTGAAGAACAACTGACCGCTATTTCAAATCAGCTTCATGCAACGATCCTCACTCAAATCGAACAGATTAAAGATCAAACCCTACAACAGTATCGATATATGAATAAAAAGCAAACTTGTAGCTATCTGCAAGTTTCTAATAACACTCTCGACAATTGGATTAAAGAAGGCTTGCCTATCATCCAAATCCATGGCTCAAATAGATTTGACCGTATTGCCATTGATCAATGGCTCGCAAACCTAGCAAAATAATTCCGATATCGCTATAATTCACTTATAGTATTTGATTTCGGCTCGCAAAACTCGGAGGGAAATACTATGGCAATCAACAAGACAGAAAATGAAACTTACCGTTTACGGCTTTACTATCCGCAAGATATCCAAGAACGATTGGGGGTCAGCAAGCTGTACTCGAAAACATTCAAAACAAGAAAGGAAGCGAAAGACGCAGAAATTGATTTCTACGCCTCAATTAAAGAGATTCGTGAGAACAAGGAAAAAAATGCCTTTGAGCTAGGCGGAGAAGCTTTATTCAAAGATTTTTATGACGATATTTGGCTGGATGCTTATACCGCTGGACTGACTTCCAGAAACACAAAAACACCCACTGCTGTAACGATTTATAATACAAAGGATATCTTTCGGCTACACATTTTACCAATGTTTGGAAAATACACGTTGAACTATCTTAATCAAAACAAAGCCTTTGTATTACAGGTAATGACCAAAAAGGCTGCTGAATATGCAAACTTCAAAACACTACGTAGCTACGTTAATTCTATTTTTGATTGGGCTGAAGAGCTTGAGTATATCGAACGAAATAAGCTAGAAAAATCATTGAAACGAATTAATGCTACTAAGAAAAATCAGTTGAAAGAAGCAAAAAAAGAGGAAGATTTGTACCTCTCCTTTGAGCAACTTCAAGAATGGTTAACCGCCGTTCAAAGCGATTATGAAAGTGGGCAATTGACTTTACAGGACTATGTATTATTTCTGACTACTTTCTTTTTATCCGATCGCAAATCAGAAACTTACGCTATCAAATGGAAGAACGTGAATTTCACGACTTCCCAGATTACGATTGGTAAAGCCTTGGATAAATTTGGTAATGAAAAAAGCACAAAAGGGAATAAAACGACAATTTTCCATATTCCAAATGAACTAAAGCAATTACTTCAACAGTGGAAAGTCCAACAAAAAGAAGAACTAGCTCAGTTTGAAATCGAACAAACCGAAGAACAGCTACTCTTTACCTTCTTTGATGATAAAGGGAATATCAATCAAAGACTTCATACAGATTATTTGAACTACCGCATGAAATCCATTGAGCGACGACATAAACACCTTACCCATGCGACCCCACACAAGTTACGGCATACTGGGGCAACTTTAGCCAAACAAGCTGGTGTAGCTCTAGAACAGATTTCTGAAGCATTGACTCACAGCGATACCAACATCACACGAACATATGTAAATACACCAAACGTCATTCAAATGCCTATTGGTGAAATTGCCTATCGCAAATTGTCTCAAAATGTTGCAGACCGGAATGGTGTCAACAATGGTGTCAACTCAAAAAAAGACGCTTCGCAAAATGAATTGCGAAACGCCTGAAAGTGTTGATATAAAGCTGTTTTTAACGTTTTGAAAACTGTGATGCTTTACGAGCTTTTTTAAGACCTGGTTTTTTACGTTCAACCATACGTGCGTCACGAGTAAGTAACCCAGCGCGTTTAAGAGCAAGACGGAAGTCAGGATCAACTTCTAGCAATGCACGAGCGATACCATGACGCATAGCTCCTGATTGTCCAGCGTAGCCTCCACCGTTTACGTTAACAAATACGTCATAAGCGCCTTTTGTTTCAGTAACAGCGAAAGGTTGATTGATAACTTCACGCAAGTCAGCATGTGGAATGTATTCTTCAACATCTTTTTTGTTTACAGTAATTTTACCAGTTCCTGGTACTAAGCGTACGCGAGCAACTGCATTTTTACGACGGCCTGTGCCGATATATTGAACTTGTGCCAATGAAATTCCCTCCTATTAGATTAAGTTTGTGATGTCTAAAACTTCTGGTTGTTGTGCTGCATGTGGATGTTCAGCGCCACCGTATACATTTAATTTTGTAAATTGTTTGCGGCCTAAAGTATTTTTAGGAAGCATTCCTTTTACAGAAGTTTCGATCAAACGACGAGAATTTTTAGCACGCAATTCGCCAGCAGTGATTGATTTCAATCCTCCTGGGAAGTTGCTGTGACGGTAATAAATTTTATCAGTCGCTTTTTTACCTGTTAATTTCACTTTATCTGCATTGATGACGATGACGAAATCGCCAGTGTCCAAATGAGGTGTGAAAGTTGGTTTATTTTTACCACGTAGTACAGATGCAACAACTGTTGAAAGACGTCCCAATGGAACATCAGTTGCGTCTACTACATACCATTTACGTTCTACTTCGCCTGGTTTGGCCATATATGTTGTACGCACGTTATTTTCCTCCAATTTAAGTTCTGATGTTTGACATACACTTCGAGTTTCCGGGGCTCTTTGTGGGGCAAACAATACCATTTAACATATTACCTTCTAATCCCCTTAATGTCAACGTTTTTTCTTTCTAATGAAAAATTTTAATTTTCAGTGCAAATTCTTTTATTCTTTTCATTTTTTCAATGTCCAATCAAAAATCCACTTTGAATAAAATGATAGATATTCATAAATAAATGCATAATATATATTTTTATTTCATTTTATTGTATATTTATTTAGTAAATTGATTGATTTTTTATTTTTATGATGTTATCATTTGAAACAATCAATTCTGAAAACAATGAAAATTAAGGGGAGATTTCTATGAAAGAGAAAATTATTTTAGCTTACTCTGGTGGTCTGGATACATCTGTCGCAATCAAATGGTTAGCAGATGATGGATATGATGTCATCGCGTGCTGTCTTGATATTGGTGAAGGAAAAGATACTGCGTTCATCAAAGAAAAAGCATTACAAGTCGGTGCGGTTGCTTCTTATGCGATTGATGCGAAAGAAGAATTTGCCCAAGAATTTGCGAGTGTGGCGCTTCAAGGGCACACATTCTATGAACAGTCTTATCCACTGGTCTCTGCTCTTTCACGCCCCTTAATTGCAAAGAAATTAGTGGAACTTGCTCGAGCAACGGGTGCAACAACGATTGCGCATGGCTGTACTGGAAAAGGAAATGACCAAGTTCGTTTTGAAGTAGCGATCAATGCCTTGGCGCCTGATTTAAAGATCGTAGCACCTGTTCGTCAATGGCAATGGTCTCGGGAAGAAGAGATTGCTTATGCGAAAGACAATGGGATTCCGATTCCTGCGAATCTAGATAACCCTTACTCGATTGATCAAAATCTTTGGGGACGTGCCTGCGAATGTGGCGTATTAGAAGATCCTTGGGCAACTCCTCCTACTGGTGCCTATGAACTGACGACTGATTTGAAATACACACCTGATGAAGAAGATATCATTGAGCTTACCTTTGAAAAAGGGTTGCCCGTTGCATTGAATGGTGAGAAACTCTCTCTTTCACAACTGATCCTTGCAGTGAATCAATTGGCTGGTAAACATGGTATTGGCCGTATCGATCACGTTGAGAATCGTTTAGTGGGCATCAAATCCCGTGAAGTATATGAATGTCCTGGTGCTATAACATTGATGCAAGCCCATAAAGAATTAGAAGACTTGACATTTGTTCGCGAATTGGCGCATTTCAAACCGATCATTGAACAACAATTGAGTCAAATGATCTATGACGGTTTATGGTTCAATCCTTTGACAGAAGCATTGCTTCAATTTTTGAAATCGACACAAGTGTATGTGAATGGTACGGTTCGTGTGAAGCTGTTCAAAGGAAATGTCATCGTAGAAGGACGTAAATCAGAAAACAGTCTGTATAGTGAGGAATTGGCTACTTATACTTCTGCTGATACATTTGATCAACAGGCAGCTGTTGGTTTTATCAAATTATGGGGACTACCTTCAAAGGTCCACGCAGAAGTCCAAGAAAAACAGATGAACAAAACAAGTACAAAATAATTTGTAAATCATACAAGATTTACGCCGGATACTTGCCAATTACTGGGAGGAACAATAATGGAAAAACTTTGGGGTGGTCGTTTTCAAGGAAAAAGTGAAGAATGGATTGACGAGTTTGGAGCATCGATCTCTTTTGACCAAAAATTAGCGAAACAGGATATTTTAGGGAGCTTGGCCCATGTCAAAATGCTTGGACACACAGGAATTCTTACGGTTGAAGAAACTGCAGCAATTACAGAAGGATTAAAGACCTTACAAACGAAACTGCAAGAGGGAAATTTACAATTTTCCATTGAAAATGAAGATATCCACTTGAATATTGAAACGTTACTGCATCAGGAGATCGGTGCAGTTGCCGGGAAATTGCATACCGCTCGTAGCCGAAATGATCAAGTCGCCACGGACATGCACCTGTTTTTGAAAGATGTTGTGCAGGAGATACTTCAAAAATTGCATCATCTACGCCAAACCTTTGTGGAAAAAGCGGAAGAACATGTAGAAACGATTGCACCTGGCTATACCCATCTCCAACATGCTCAACCGATTTCATTTGGTCACCATTTGCTTGCCTATTATCAGATGTTTACACGTGATTATGCGCGTTTAACAGAAAGTTTGAAACGAATCGATCTTTCTCCATTAGGTAGTGCGGCTTTAGCCGGGACAACTTTTCCGATCGACCGAGAATTTGCTGCTAAAGAGTTAGATTTTTCTGGTGTTTATGCGAATAGTCTAGATGCTGTAAGTGATCGCGATTTTATACTTGAGTTTTTGAGTAACTGCTCCTTGTTGATGATGCATTTGTCACGTTTTTGTGAAGAACTCGTTTTATGGTGTAGTTACGAGTTCCAATATATTGAATTAACAGACACGTTTTCTACAGGTAGTTCGATCATGCCACAAAAGAAAAACCCGGATATGGCTGAATTGATTCGTGGAAAAACAGGACGTGTCTATGGAAATTTATTTGGTTTATTGACATTGATGAAAGGTCTTCCCTTAGCATACAATAAAGATTTTCAAGAAGATAAAGAAGGGATGTTCGATACCAGTGAAACGGTGTTGGCATGCCTGACTATCATGGATGGGATGGTTGCTACGATGAAAGTGAACAAATCACGTATGTACGCAGCCACTCAAAAAGATTTCTCGAATGCTACAGAATTAGCGGATTATCTGGCTGCTAAAGGATTACCTTTCCGCCAAGCCCACGAGATCGTTGGTAAATTGGTTCTGCGTTGCACGCAGAAAGGTGGATATTTACAAGATATTCCTTTTGAAGAATACCAAGCGATCAGTCCTTTGATCGAAGAGGATATCTATGTGACCCTTCAACCGGAAACTGCTGTCAAACGTCGCCACTCGCGTGGTGGGACAGGATTTGATCAAGTACGGTTGCAAATTGACCATGCGCATAAAGAGTTACTCACTGAAAATTAGAGATTGGCTTCCAAAAAAAGAAGGCTCTGCGTTTATTCTTCTATTCTTTGGAGAATCACTCATTGAAGCCATTTGCGGATAGCCATTCTCTTTCAAAAGGTTTCCAAATAAAAATGAATACCCCTCTAACATAAAAAACTGCGTGAAAGGAAACTTCCACGCAGTTTTTCTACTATTATATATTCTATCAATTATCTTTATGCATCGATTTCTGGTGCTTTGCCCAAGTGTGCTTGGATCATCCAGATACGTTTTTCAGTAGCTGTTTTAAATGCAATAAAGATGTCTTGTGTTGGGTCATCGCCTTCTTCGCCAGATACTTCTATCCCTTTTTGGTAAAGGTCTGCTAAGTAGCGATAGCCTTTAACAAGTGTTTCTAAGCGTTCTGGGATTGTACGGTCCCAACGGCCTACTTCATCAGGGATTTTTGTATTGTCAGCAAATTCACGTAAAGTTGAGTAAGGTGAGCCATCTAACGTGATCAAACGTTCTGAGATTTCATCCAATTGTTCATTTAAATCATCCATGAACTCATCCATCATTGGGTGCAATGTCAGGAAGCCAGGCCCTCTCATGTACCAATGTGTTTGGTGAACCACAACAGACATTTGACTCAAATCTGCGACTAACTGATTTAATACTTCTTTGGTTTGTTGGAATTTCATTTTCTGGTTTCCTCCTAACTTTTATTTACATTAAAAGCATAGTAAACTTTGAGACAAAAGTACAATGAAACCATTTACTTGAGAATGATTTTCAACAGAGAACAATTCTTTTTCAATCTGTATTCCCCAGTACTTTCCCCTTTATCGCATCTTTGGTTAATCTCAATCTATTAGATTTCATTTTTTTGGTATCATGTTCTGTCTAATGCTTGGCGAAGGTGTGCTAGTCGTTTATAAGTACTGGCTAATTGTTGTTGTGTATCAACGAATATCGGATAAATGATTTCATAGATCTCGTGGATATTTTTCTGTACGGGAACTTGGGTCTCTAATTTGATCCATTTTTTGCCTTCATTTAATTCCTTGATTTTCCCTAGGCTCTGCCAGCCTAGAAAAACGGCCCCTAAAGCGGAGGCCTCAGAAACAGTTGGAAAGACGAGTGGATAGCCTAAGACATCTGCCATGAGTTGACGAAAAACATAGGATCGAGCAAATCCACCAGTCGCTCGTAGTTCAGATAGCTGACCTTCTTGGCAGATCCCTTCCAAGATCCGTTTCAAGTTGAGACAGATTCCCTCTAAGATTGCCCGCATCATTTCTTTCTCTGTGTGGTGCCGTTGGAGACCTAAGAAGCTTCCAGAAGCCTCTGCATCCCATAGTGGCGCTCTTTCTCCTAATAAATAAGGTTGGAAAAGTAAGCCGTTTGCTCCTGGAGGGACAAAAGCAATTGCTGAGAGCAGGGCATCGTAAGGATTGTCTCCTTGCGCAATCGCTTGTTGCGTGACTTCCTGCATCAAGGTTTGACTTGCCCAATCAAAGATCCCTGCGCCATTACTTGTTGCCCCACCAACGACCCAATGGCTTTGATCCAATACATAACAAAAGGTCTCCATATCTGGGTGCAACTGTGGATGATCTGTTATAAATCGGATAGCACCACTCGTCCCGACCGTTAATGCGGCGATATCCTCCCCAAATGCGCCTAATCCTAAATTTGAGAGCGGACCATCTGCACCACCCAAAACAAATGATATATCATTTTCGAGTTTCAATATTTCTTGCATCTCTGTTTGAAGTTTTGGCATCTTCATGGTGGGTGGAGCTATTTCAGGCAACTGTTTTTCACTGATATTTAAGTAGTCCAACACTTCTTTTGCCCATTTGAACTGATGGATATCGAAGTATCCTGTGCCAGAGGCTGTACTATAATCTGTTATGAGCTTGCCAAATAAACGATAAATGATATATTCTTTGATCCCGATATAATACGCGGTACGTTCGATTAGTTCTGGTTGTGTTTCTTGTAACCATTTGATTTTTGCGAATGGCGTCATTGGATGAAGCGGCGTACCTGTTTGTTGGTAGATGCTTAGACCTAGTGGAGTGTTCTTCAATCTTTCTGCCTGTTCCACAGCACGTGTATCTGCCCAAGTGATCATTCGGGTAAGTGGCACCATTTGTTCATCGCACAAAATCAAACTGTGCATTGCTGACGAGAAGGAAATGACGTCAATCGTTGCTTCTTTAGAGAACCGTTCAGTCAATTGCTGGATCACTGTACAAACAGCGTAGAAAATCAGTTCTTGGTCTTGTTCTGCCATCCCTGGTTGTTCTTGGATCAAGGGATAAGGAAAGTACGCTGAATCGATGACTTGTGCTTGTTCATCGAAGGCGACTGCTTTGGTTTGGGTTGTGCCAATATCTATGCCAATTGAGATCTTCATTTTATCACCTCTACTAAAAATTACGAAAAAATTGGAGCATTACTGACGTATCTTACCTAAAAAGGAGGATACATTCATGTTACTGTCTGTTGTCATTGGTTGTTGTGTTGGTTCTTTCTTATGTTTGTCGGCACAACGGATTCCCCAAGGTCATTCTATTATTTATCCCAGATCACATTGTGTCAACTGCCACCATTTTTTGACATGGTATGAATTGATTCCTTTGCTTTCAATCTGCTTGCAACGATTTCGCTGTCGCTCTTGCCATGTTCCCTTACCCCAAAGCTATTTTTTAGCTGAACTGGCTTGTGGTGGGATCTTTGTTTGGTTCTTCCACTATGCACCAAGCACGGATCCAATGCTCCTTTTTTGGATACTTTCTGCTTTTTTGCTCTCACTGATGGATTGTTTTTATCTCTTCATTGATTCTAGGATACTTTACCTGATTTGGATCATTTTGTGGAGTTATTGGTTGCTTACTGGGCATTTTCAATTCACGACGGTTTTGATCCTATCGATTGTCAGTAGTCTTTTGATTTTTTATGCTACTGATTATTTAGGTTCCGGTGATTCATTGGTTGTATGGTGTTGGAGCGGACAACTCTTACTAGTACAATTACTGTACTTAGTCTTGATTGCTAGTGCCTTAGGAATTTGTTTTATGCTCTGCACTCATTTCTTCTTTCAAAAGAAGATCACAAAGTTACCCTTTCTGCCTTTTTTAAGTGTGGCTTTACTCGTTGTCCAACATATTGAATAACGCGATACTACAGCAATGAAAAAGCCGACATCTAGTTGCACCCTAGCTGTCGGCCGAACATAGAGGTCGAGAAAAAAGTCGTTTAGGTTTGAGAAATTGGAGAGAAAAACGAGGCTAGGACAGAAGTAAGAAACACTTTTGTCTCATTCTTTAAAAACGAATAAACGGTGGGAGCAAAACTGATTTTTAGATTTGTCCCAGACTCTATATTTTTTAGCTCTTTTTATCGCCCCAATGCTTTCTCAAAAAGCCTCCACGGCCAGAGCCTTCACGGTATAGCTGATAATGTACTTTGTTTTTTCTATAATAGTCTTGATGATATTCTTCTGCTGGATAAAAGTCGCTTTTAGGTTCGATTTTCGTTACGATCGGTTTATCGAATCGGCCACTGTCTTGCAGTTTTTGTTTTGATTTTTCCGCTATTTCCCGCTCTTCTTCATTCCCATAATAAATGACTGGCCGGTAGGAGTCCCCTCGATCTGCAAACTGTCCTAACGCATCGGTCGGATCGGTTTGTTGCCAATAGATCTCCACCAGTTGTTCATAGCTGATGATGTCAGGATCATAGGCGATCTCCACGGCCTCCGTATGTCCTGTCGTTCCTGTTGTCACTTGTTCATATGTTGGATTAGGCACGTGTCCACCTGTATAACCTGAAACAACAGAGAATATACCTGGTTGCGTTTCAAATGGTTTTACCATACACCAGAAACATCCTCCGGCAAATACCGCTTTTTTTACTGCCATAATGATCAACTCCTTTCCTTTTATCATACTCATTTTATATGAAAGTCCTATTGATTTGCTTAAATTACCCTGCCAGGGTATTCAAAAAGCTGCTTTATTTCTGTTTTTCCTACTGCCTATTCCAGACTCAATTTTTTGATATTGTGGATAATTATTGAAAAAGAAAAAACTTATCCACCTGTGGATTTATTTTTCGTGTAACTTTTTATGTTTCCTACTGACTGTTGATAGCTTCTTCCCACTTTTTTATCCACAATTTTTTAAAATCATTTGATAAACTCTAGGACGATTTATCTGTAAAATGACTCATAAGATGATTATAGCTAGAATTCGCTTCAATAAATTTCTGTTTATGTTCCAATGAACTGGACCACTATTTTATTCAAAAAAAAGAGGATGTGATAGATTTTATCACATCCTCTAGTTCGAGTAACAAGGGAGAACAGAAGCCATTTCTTGTTGAATCCTTCTGTTCCGACCGCTTTACTTACACGTTATGCTTATTTTTGTTCATTCATTGCATCTTCTGCAGCCATTTGTGCTTCGATGTCTGAAATACTATAAACATTTTCACTTGCTACACCGACTTCTTTTGGTTCCATGTTGCGGTAACGTGACATACCAGTACCAGCTGGGATGATCTTACCGATGATAACATTTTCTTTCAAACCAAGAAGTGGATCTTTCTTCCCTCTGATAGCAGCATCCGTCAAGACACGAGTTGTTTCTTGGAATGATGCAGCAGATAAGAAGCTGTTTGTTTCTAATGAAGCCTTTGTAATACCTAGTAAGACTGGACGAGATGTTGCAGGAACACCGCCGGCTACTAACGTATTGTAGTTTTGGTCTTTGAAATCTGCGATATCTAATAATGTTCCTGGTAAGATTTCTGTATCACCTGGGTCCATTACGCGAACTTTACGCAACATTTGACGAACCATTACTTCGATATGTTTGTCTCCGATTTCTACCCCTTGCATACGGTATACGCGTTGTACTTCACGTAGCAAGTAGTTTTCAACAGACAATACATCGCGGACTTGTAACAATTGTTTAGGATCGATCGAACCTTCTGTCAATGGTGCTCCACGATGGATCATATCGCCTTCAGCAACTTTCATACGAGCTGTATAAGGAACAGTATACGTACGTGTATCTGTTTTCCCTTTGATCGTTACTTCTTTTGTACGTGTCGCAGCGTCTTCTGAAATGTCGATGACATCTCCGGTTACTTCTGTGATCACGGCTTGCCCTTTCGGATTACGTGCTTCAAAAATTTCTTGGACACGAGGAAGCCCTTGAGTGATATCGTCTCCGGCAACCCCACCCGTATGGAACGTACGCATTGTTAACTGAGTACCTGGTTCACCGATTGATTGAGCGGCGATCGTACCAACTGCTTCTCCGACTTCAACGTCAGAGCCAGTTGCCAAGTTACGTCCATAACAATGTTTGCAGACACCGTGTTTTGTGTTACATGTGAAGACTGAACGGATCGTTACTGTTTCAACACCTGCATCAACGATTTGTTTTGCAACATCTTCTGAAATCAATTGATTTCCAGCAATGATCACTTCATTTGTTTCAGGATGACGGACTTCTTTACGTGTGTAACGTCCAATCAAACGATCTTCTAGTGATTCAATGATTTCGTTTCCTTCACGAATCGCTTGAATTTCAAGCCCTCGATCTGTACCGCAATCTTCTTCACGAATGATTACGTCTTGGGCAACGTCTACTAAACGACGAGTTAGATAACCTGAATCGGCTGTCTTCAAGGCTGTATCGGTCATTCCTTTACGCGCTCCGTGAGTAGAGATAAACATTTCCAAGACAGATAGTCCTTCACGGAAGTTTGAAATGATCGGCAATTCCATGATTCGTCCGTTAGGGGCAGCCATCAATCCACGCATACCAGCAAGCTGTGTAAAGTTGGAGATGTTACCACGGGCTCCAGAATCAGACATCATGAAGATTGGGTTTTTCGCTTCCAGACTTTCCATCAGTTTTTGTTGGATGTTGTCTTTGGCAGCGTTCCAAACAGCGATTACGCGTTCATAACGTTCATCATCAGTAATCAACCCACGACGGAATTGTTTAGTGATTGTTTCAACTTGTTTATGGGCATTTTCAATGATTCCTTGTTTTTCATCTAGTACACTGATATCTGCGATACCCACTGTGATACCAGCATGAGTGGAATGTTTGTACCCTAAGTCTTTCATACGGTCAAGCATCTTAGAAGTTTCTGTTACTTTGAAACGTTTGAAGACTTCTGCGATGATATTTCCTAAGTTTTTCTTCTTGAATGGTAAGACTAATTCTTGCTCTTTGATGTGTGCCGGAATATCTGTACCTGCTTCAACAAAATATTTATCCGGTGTTTGGACTGTTAAGTTGAAGTCAGTAGGTTCATTCAAGTAAGGGAATTCTGGTGGCATGATTTCATTAAAGATGATCTTACCAACAGTTGTGATCATCGTACGTTCTTTTTGCCATTCAGTAAATGGTTTTTCACCTAGTGAATTAGGGTTCACACCGATACGTGAATGTAAATGAACGTAGCCATTACGCCATGCGATCACGGCTTCATTTTGATCACGGAAGACCATACCTTCGCCTTCACGTCCTTCTTCTTCCATCGTTAGGTAGTAGTTACCTAACACCATATCTTGAGAAGGAGTTACAACTGGTTTACCGTCTTTTGGATTCAAAATGTTTTGAGCAGCGAGCATCAACATACGTGCTTCTGCTTGTGCTTCTTCGTTCAATGGTACGTGGACAGCCATTTGGTCTCCATCGAAATCGGCATTGTAAGCTTCACATACAAGTGGATGCAAACGGATTGCACGACCTTGAACTAATACTGGTTCAAATGCTTGGATACCAAGTCTGTGAAGCGTAGGTGCCCGGTTAAGTAAAACTGGGTGTTCTTTGATTACGTCTTCTAGGACATCCCAAACTTCGTCTTCTTGACGCTCGATTTTACGTTTCGCATTTTTGATATTTGAAGCAAGTTCACGTTGAACAAGTTCACGCATCACAAATGGTTTGAATAATTCGATCGCCATTTCTTTTGGTAGACCACATTGATACATTTTCAAGAATGGTCCAACAACGATAACCGAACGACCTGAATAGTCCACACGTTTACCAAGTAAGTTTTGACGGAAACGACCTTGTTTCCCTTTCAACATATGAGAAAGAGATTTCAATGGGCGGTTACCTGGTCCAGTAACTGGACGGCCACGACGACCATTATCGATCAATGCGTCAACAGCTTCTTGTAACATACGTTTTTCATTTTGAACGATGATACCAGGAGCGTTCAAGTCTAACAAACGTTTCAAACGGTTATTACGGTTGATTACTCGACGGTAAAGGTCGTTCAAGTCACTTGTCGCAAAACGGCCACCTTCTAATTGGACCATTGGGCGTAGATCTGGCGGGATGACAGGGATAACATCCATGACCATCCAGCTTGGTTCATTTCCTGAAGCACGGAAAGCTTCTAAAATGTCCAAACGACGGATCGCACGTGTACGTTTTTGTCCTTGTGCAGATTTCAATTCTTCTTTTAATTCAGCTGCTTCAGCATCTAAATCAACATTATCAAGTAATTGTTTGATTGCTTCTGCTCCCATAGCTGCTTGGAATTCTTGTCCATATTGTTCACGTTTTTCGCGGTATTCGCGTTCAGTCAACAATTGTTTTTTCTCTAAGTTTGTGTTTCCAGGTTCGATGACCACATATGAAGCAAAGTAAATGATTTCTTCTAGTGCGCGTGGGCTCATGTCTAATACAAGACCCATACGAGAAGGAATACCTTTAAAGTACCAGATATGTGAAACAGGTGCTGCTAATTCAATGTGTCCCATACGTTCACGACGAACTTTTGAACGTGTGACTTCCACACCGCATCGATCACAAACGATTCCTTTATAACGGATACGTTTGTACTTTCCGCAGGCACATTCCCAGTCTTTTGTAGGACCAAAAATCCGCTCACAGAACAACCCTTCGCGTTCAGGTTTTAAGGTACGATAGTTAATCGTCTCAGGTTTTTTTACTTCACCGTAAGACCAGCTTCTGATTTTTTCGGGAGAAGCCAAACCTATTTGCATACTTTCGAATTTATTTACATCGATCAAAAGGGGTTCCCTCCATTTCGTTTAATGGCAAAACCGCAAGGCGGCTGATCATCGACCGCCTTACAGCTCATAGACCGGATTAGTCTAATTTATCTTCTGCGGTTTCAAAGTTTTGGATGACATCTTGTCGTTCATCTTCTACTTGTTCTGCAGCTTTTTTCTCTAGCTCTTTTGCAGTTTGTTGTTCCGCAAATTTAGTCAATGCATCAACGGTGATCAAATCATCGTCTTCGTCATCCATATCACGAAGTTCGATTTCAGCATCTTTGATATCCAAGACACGCATATCCAAACCAAGTGATTGTAATTCTTTTACTAATACTCGGAATGATTCTGGAACGCCTGGTTTTGGAATTGGTTCACCCTTAACAATTGCTTCGTATGTTTTCACACGACCGACAACATCATCTGATTTGTAAGTCAAGATTTCTTGTAAGGTATATGCTGCACCGTAAGCTTCCAGTGCCCAAACTTCCATTTCCCCAAAACGTTGTCCACCAAATTGTGCTTTACCACCCAACGGTTGTTGTGTAACCAATGAGTAAGGTCCAATTGAACGAGCATGCAATTTATCATCAACCATGTGGGCAAGCTTGATCATGTACATCACGCCGACAGACACACGGCCATCAAATGGTTCACCAGTACGACCGTCATAAAGAACAGTCTTCGCATCGCTAGCCATACCAGCTTCACGAACAGTTTCCCAAACGTCTTCATCACTTGCACCATCAAAGACTGGTGTTGCAACGTGGATGCCTAGTTGACGAGCAGCCATCCCTAAATGCAATTCCAATACTTGTCCGATATTCATACGTGATGGCACCCCTAGAGGATTCAACATGATATCGATCGGTGTTCCATCTGGTAAGAATGGCATATCTTCTTCCGGCATAATACGGGAAACAACCCCTTTATTACCGTGACGACCGGCCATTTTATCCCCTTCATGGATTTTACGTTTTTGAACGATATAGACACGAACTAACATGTTTACACCTGGTGACAATTCATCGCCAGCTTCACGAGTAAAGATCTTCACATCGTGAACGATCCCGCCACCGCCATGTGGTACACGTAAAGAAGTGTCGCGGACTTCACGAGCTTTTTCACCAAAGATCGCATGCAATAGACGTTCTTCTGCTGATAGTTCAGTAACCCCTTTTGGCGTAACTTTACCAACAAGTAGATCTCCATCTTTCACTTCTGCACCGATACGGATGATCCCCATTTCGTCTAAGTCTTTCAATGCGTCTTCCCCAACGTTAGGGATTTCGCGAGTGATTTCTTCAGGTCCTAATTTTGTATCACGAGCTTCTGACTCATATTCTTCAATATGAATCGAAGTATACACATCATCTTTTACCAAACGACGGCTCATGATGATCGCATCTTCATAGTTATACCCTTCCCAAGTCATGAAACCGACAAGAACGTTTTGTCCTAAAGCCATTTCACCTTGTTCCATAGAAGGTCCATCAGCTAATGTATCGCCTTTTTCAACTTTTTCGCCTAAATGAACGATTGGTCGTTGATTGTAACTTGTTCCTGAGTTTGAACGGCGGAACTTCGTAATATCATATTTATCTAATGCACCATTATCACGACGAACACGGATTTGAGAAGCATCAACGAATTCAACTACTCCATCGTGTTTACATAATAATGCAGCACCTGAGTCATGTGCTGATTTATATTCCATACCAGTACCAACCCATGGAGCTTGTGGATTGATCAACGGTACAGCTTGTCGCTGCATGTTGGCACCCATCAAGGCACGGTTGGAGTCATCGTTTTCCAAGAAAGGAATACATGCTGTCGCTACCGCAACTACTTGTTTAGGAGAAACGTCCATATAGTCGACTTTATCGATTGACACTTCTAAGTTTTCACTTTGTGCACGAGCCATAACTACGTCTTGAGCAAATGTGCCATCTTCATTCAATGGGCTGTTTGCTTGGGCAACGATGTAATGGTCTTCGATATCGGCTGTCAAATAATCGATTTGGTCTGTTACACGACCCGTTTGACGGTCAACACGACGATAAGGAGTTTCAATAAATCCAAATTTGTTTACTTTTGCATAGCTAGATAAACTATTGATCAATCCAATATTCGGACCTTCAGGCGTTTCGATCGGACACATACGGCCATAGTGAGAATAGTGAACGTCACGGACTTCATAACCCGCACGGTCACGTGTCAAACCACCAGGTCCTAAGGCTGAAAGACGACGTTTATGTGTCAATTCGCCAAGAGGATTCGTTTGGTCCATGAACTGTGACAACTGAGAAGAACCAAAGAATTCTTTGATACTTGCGACAACTGGTCGGATATTGATCAATTGTTGTGGTGTCAATGTTTCTGTATCTTGGATCGACATTCTTTCACGTACCACACGTTCCATACGAGCTAACCCGATACGGAATTGATTTTGTAAAAGTTCGCCGACTGAACGGATACGACGGTTTCCTAAATGGTCGATATCGTCTACATTGCCGATGCCTTCCATCAAGTTCAAGAAATAGCTCATTGAAGCAATGATATCTGCTGGACGCACTGTTTTCACAGGTGCTTCTGGATAGCCATTACCGATGACATTTACTTCACGCTCTGGATCTTTTGGTGAAAAGACTTTGATCACTTGGACAGTCATTGGATCAGTCACTACACCGTCTTCTGATGGGTAGTAAGTCACTGAATTCAAGCCATTTTCGATGAAAGGAGCAAGTGTTTCCATCACTTGGTGAGTCAAAACAGTTCCTTTTTCAACAATGATCTCGCCAGTTTCTGGATCGACCAATGTTTCTGCTAGAGTCAAATTCAATAGACGTGTTTTCAAGTCTAATTTTTTGTTTACTTTGTAACGACCAACATTTGCTAAGTCGTAACGTTTTGGATCGAAGAAACGAGCGTTCAATAGGTTACGTGAGCTATCCGCTGTTTTAGGTTCGCCTGGACGTAAACGTTCATAAACGTCTTTCAAACCTTCTTCTGTTCTTGAGTCGCTTGCATTTTTGTGCAAATCTTTTTCGATCGTATTACGTAATGTTTCACTATCGCCGAAGATTTCAAAGATCGTATCATCTGAGCCAAATCCTAAAGCCCGAACTAAAACAGTCAATGGAATCTTACGTGTGCGGTCGATACGTACGTAAGAAATATCTTTTGCATCAGTTTCCATTTCTAGCCAAGCACCACGGTTAGGGATTACAGTTGAACCGAATCCTTCTTTTCCGTTTTTGTCGACTTTACCATGGAAATAAACGCCTGGTGAACGAACCAACTGAGAAACGATTACTCGTTCTGCCCCGTTGATGATAAATGTTCCTTGTTCCGTCATTAATGGGAAATCACCAAAGAATACTTCTTGTGCTTTGATTTCACCAGTTTCACGGTTTGTTAAACGCAAAGTGACATGTAATGGCGCAGAATAATTGGCATCATGTGCGCGAGCTTCTGCTACAGTATACTTAGGTTCTTTCAATTCATAATCCACAAATTCCAAAGATAGATTGCCGTTAAAATCATCGATTGGCAAAATGTCTTCAAACATTTCTCTTAGTCCTTCATCTAAGAACCATTGGTACGAGTCTGTTTGAATTTCGATCAAATTTGGTAATTCCAACACTTCACTGATTCTTGCGAAACTTCTACGTTCGCGGTGTTTTCCGTATTTTACTACGTGTCCAGCCAAGCTCTTCACCCCTCTAAAATGTCATTCAAAAAGACTACCCGATCAATTGTTACAATAATATTAAAAATATTATATTTAGGTAACAACAGACATTTTTTGCGGCTTTTAGGCAAAAAAAAACCAAAAATAGAACATTCTCTTGAAACCATTTCTTCATGAGCTTCTACTTTTGTTTCCTTATATTAAAGCCGAAACGGACAATATTTCGTTTCTGCCTTCACTTCATCAGATAGTTTTTGCAACTTCATATACTACACTCATTTTTCATAAAAGTCAACACTTCCTGGCGTTTCCTCTGACTTTTCACAAGATTTTCTTAATCTTTTCCTACTATAGTATTCTAAAAATTTATTTCGTGTTTTTTGAGAATTTTCTGAAATTTCTGCTTGACAGTGGGATGGCCCTCCGCTATACTTGAGAAAATTCAAATTGTGGAGGGCTTTTTTATGAAAATAAAAATCAACCAACTAACACCAACACAACTGAATAACTTTTACTTTAGCTACTTTAGATAGGTTTGTATTCATGATTGATCGTGGGTGCAAACGTTAAACGACAGTTTGTATCTATGATGGCTAAAGCACTTTGTACTGCACAAGAGGCCACGTAGACATTACGCTAAGTGGCTGAGCGAAAGAGTGCAAAGTATTTACTTACTTTCATATATTTCGATGACCGATCCATTTAGACGTTTTGTCTAAATGGATTTTTTGTTTTCAAATTTAAGGAGGAAAAACAAATGAAAAAGAAATTAATGATCGGATTAGGAACAGCTTTACTACTCGCACTTGCAGGATGTGGTTCATCAGGGAACTCTTCTGAAAAAGCAGATAACACAAAAACAATCGGCGTCTTACAACTTGTACAACACAATTCACTAGATGCTGCTTATAAAGGTTTCAAAGAAGGATTGAAAGAAAACGGCTATAAAGAAGGCGATAATCTAACCATCGACTATCAAAATGCTCAAAATAATCAAGATAACTTGAAGAGCATGAGCGAAAAACTAGTCAAAGACGATCCAGACTTGCTTTTAGGGATTGCAACTCCCGCAGCACAATCACTTTTAAATGAAACAACAACGATACCAATCACAGTGACAGCCGTGACAGACTTAGAACAAGCACATTTAGTTTCCTCTAATGAAAAACCTGGCGGAAATGTGACAGGAACAACTGACATGGTACCGATCGATAAACAGATCGATTTATTACTAAGCATCGTGCCTGATGCAAAAACAATCGGGATCATGTACAACAATGGTGAAGCAAACTCTAAGATCCAAGGCGATCTAGCTGAAAAAGCACTGAAAAAAGCAGGCGTGAAAGTCAAAGTCTTAACAGCAAATACAACAAACGATGTCCAACAAGTAACAAAAAGTTTAGCAAAAGACGTTGATGGTATCTATATCCCTACTGACAATACCTTTGCAAGTGCAGCCAGTGTCGTCGGTGAAGTAGCAAAAGAAACGAAAACACCGATCGTTGCAGGTTCTGTTGATCAAGTCAAAGATGGTGGTTTAGCAACAGTTGGGATCGACTATGAAAAATTAGGGAAACAAACAGGCGCAATGGCTGCAAAAATCTTAGATGGTAAAAAACCAAGTGAACTTCCTGTCGAATCTGCAGATGATCTTTCATTGTATGTAAACGAAGAAATGGCAAAAGCCATCGGGATCGATCCATCAACGATCAAATCTGCTGAATAGACCTATAGGAGGACAATCATGACAAATCTCATCTCAATTTTTTTATCATCCGCTTCGCAAGGGGTCCTATGGGCACTCCTTGCTATCGGAGTATTCTTAACCTTTCGTATTTTAGATATCGCTGACTTGACTGCTGAAGGAAGTTTCCCACTAGGTGCTGGGATTGCCGCAATGAGTATAACAAAAGGCATCCATCCAGTCCTTGCTTGTCTTTTAGGTTTTTTAGGAGGAGCTGCAGCGGGACTTGTCTCCGGATTACTTCACACGAAACTTAAAATCCCCGCTTTATTAGCTGGGATCATTACAATGACTGGTCTATATTCTGTTACTTCTCGAGTGATGGGTGCTCCTAATATCTCGTTGTTGGGACAAAAGACTGTTTTTGACTGGGTCCAATCTTATGGCATGACAAAAGAAAATGCTGTTTTGATCGTTGGCTTGATCTTTGCTTTGATCGTGGTGGCTTTGCTCGTCCTTTTCCTACGAACAGAGACGGGTCTTGCTATTCGTGCAACGGGAGATAACTTAGCCATGAGTGAAGCAAATGGGATCAACACAGATAATATGAAAATCATTGGCTATATGATCTCAAACGGTTGTATCGCTCTATCTGGTTCTTTGTTAGCCCAAAACAATGGCTTCGCAGATCTAAACTCAGGGATCGGTACGATCGTCATCGGTTTAGCATCGATCATTATTGCTGAGGTACTATTTAGAAATCAATCCTTGCTATTCCGTTTACTGACTATCATCTTGGGAGCCGTGATCTACCGCTTTATCCTGGCATTAGTATTTGAATTGAACGTACAACCAAGCGATTCAAAATTAGCTTCTGCACTTGTACTCGTTATCTGTCTATCATTCCCTCAGATCCAACAGAAATTAAAACTACCAACACGTACCAAAGCAAAAGGAGGTAAATAAAAATGACTGATGTATTAACGCTAGAAAACCTTCATCATACCTTCGAAAAAGGAACAATCAACGAGAACCATGTCCTTAAAGGGATCAATCTATCCTTGAAGCCTGGTGACTTCGTAACGATCATCGGTGGGAACGGAGCGGGTAAATCTACTCTTTTAAACAGTATTGCCGGTTCCTTTTCTGTAGATCAAGGGCGTGTGTTGCTAAATGGGAAAGACTTGACTAAAAAATCAGTCGTGGCACGTTCAAAAGACATCAGCCGCGTGTTCCAAGATCCTAAATTAGGCACTGCTGTCCGTTTAACTGTCGAAGAAAATTTGGCGTTAGCCATGAAACGTGGAAAAAAACGAGGCTTCTTCCGCGGAGTCAAACCTCAGGATCGTACATTTTTCAAAGAACAATTAGCCCGTTTGAATCTGGGACTTGAAGATCGACTAACAACTGAAATCGGCTTGCTTTCTGGTGGACAACGCCAAGCGATCACTCTACTGATGGCAACACTCCAAAGGCCTGAACTGATTTTATTGGATGAACATACAGCTGCTCTTGATCCTGCCACTTCAAAAACAGTCATGGAATTGACTGAAAAACTGATTGGCGAACAACACTTGACAGCATTCATGGTCACACATGATATGGAGGATGCCATTCGGTATGGGAATCGCCTGATCATGTTACACCAAGGAAATATCGTAGTAGACATCCATGAAGCAGAAAAACAACAATTAACTGTTCCTCAACTCTTGGATATGTTCAAACAAAATAGCGGAACAGCATTGAAAGACGATCAAGTATTACTCTCTTGATCCTTTCTGAATAAATACGTCAATTTAGCTTAGATCATTCTTTTTTTCGATTTTGCTAAATTGACGTATTTTTTTTAATAAAATCCATTTGATTAAATTTCAACGAGTTTGTTGAAGTTATTATTTTGTTCTTTTTCACTTATTGATACAATGAACTGAAAAGGAGTGATCATGATGGCGACAAAAGAGAAAGTCCTCCAATTACTGAAGGATTCATCCGAGTTCCTTTCTGGAGAAAAAATTGCCCAACAATTACAAGTTTCCCGTACGAGTATCTGGAAAGCGATCAAAGAATTAGAAAAAGCAGGCTATCAATTTGAGCATCAAGCAAAAGGGTACCGCTATCTCCCTTCTGATGTTTTGGACGCCCAAGAAATCAGCCAAGCACTACACTATTTCGCCCCTGATTTAAAAGTACAGGTCCTAAAGCAATCTGAATCAACGATGAAAGATGCAAAACTGTTCGCTACCCAACACCAGATGGATCCGGTTTTATTGGTAGCAGATACACAGGAACAGGCACACGGTCGTTTTGGTCGACCTTTTTTTGCGGAGCCTGGCCAAGGAATCTACATGAGTCTTTTGCTACATCCAAATCAACGGTTTGATGAGTTACCTCAATATACGATCATCGCTGCCAGTGCGTGTATAAAAGCGATCCAAGAATTAACCGGCAAGTCTGCATCAATTAAATGGGTCAACGATATTTATTTAAATGGCAAAAAAATCAGCGGTATTCTTTCAGAGGCCGTGAGTGATATGGAATCTGGCGAAATCAGTTCAGTGATTATTGGAATCGGGATGAATTTCTCCATTCCTCAAGCACATTTTCCTGAGGCAATCCAAAACAAAGCATCTTCCCTATTTGCAGATGGAAACAAAACCACTACACGTAATGAAATGATCAGTCAAATTTGGCAAAATTTCTTTACTTATCTTTCAGATTCAAGTGATGCTTATTTAAATCTCTATCGAGAAAGATCGTTTGTGTTAGGTAAAAAAGTCAGCTTTACACAAAAAGGGATTTCTTACACAGGTATCGCTAGAAAAATCGGGGAGCATGGCGAATTGATCGTTGAGACCCCACAGGGAACCTTGTCTCTTTCCTCCGGTGAAATCAGCCTTTCTGCGATCGAATCGATCTAGAAAAAAACAGCTATTAGTAGATCAACTATTCACATAGTGACATTAAAAAGCCGTCTATCACAGAAATTCATTTTGGAAACTTCTGTGATAGACGGCTTTTTCTCAATGGTGGTTGCTTTTATATGATCTCGTTGTTTATCCTCCCTAGTCTTCAACTCACGAGTAAAACTGAAGACTGGTGTTTATGTGCGATTGTTTTACTAACAAACTACAATAAATATACTATGTGCTCTTATCTACCATAATTACTAGACGTACTGTAAGAAAACTACCTACCCCAATTACAGATAATTTTCTACTAACTGAAATTCTGCCGCCAATAAAAGTTGGTCAACAAGTGAATCTGTTTAAAAAAATCTCCCCAAAATCTAGCCATAGGTATATTACCCCATTTTATTTATACATGTGTCAACTTCCGAAATCGTTTCCGTTCAAAAAAAAGATAACGTATATAAAATATTCAAACCATCCTCTATACAACAACATTTTTTGCTTTTTTCAGCCCCCTTTTTTTTCTTTCATTGCTTCTATCATTATAATAAATGATAATTAGATGAACTTGTTATTTTGTACAGTATTACAACATTTTTATTCAGTTTTTTCTCAAGAAAGACATTCTTTTTTCCTATAAAATTTTAGCTGGTTCGATGCTAAATACTCAATATTCAAATTGAATTTTTTGACCACTACACAACGGATCAAAAATTTATCAGCTGTAGTTAACGTTCTTTGACATTCTTTTTCAATGTCGTTGAAAGAAAAATAACTCTTTTTTGTTAAAAGCTGAGTCAAAATCTCATTTACATCTACTCTTGATAAATCAGTCGCTAGTTGTTTCCTCAAAAAAATCTTCCTTTCTTACAGTGGTTTGGTAATTGAAACTATAGCATGAATCTTTTTTACCACTAGAACAAGAATTTTTAAAAAAAGGAAAGAACGTTTTTTCCTTGTCTGAACATTTCCAAAAGAAGAAATTTCTGGCGTACGATTCTTTACCATCAATGTTAGAGTTAAGTCAACAATTATGACAAAGGAGTACCTAATTATGGCTAGGATCACAAATATGTTGAAAGATAGCATTCCCTCGAAAGAAAATGAGCAAGACAAAGGAACATCAGAAAAAAGCGCAAAAATCGAACAAAACGAAGCGTTTAAAGATGCGTATGCTCTGGAAGAAAAACAACAAGAACTTGCAAAGTTGAGTCAACAAATTTCACGTTCAAATCATGTACCAATGCAAGTACTACCTGTAATAAAAGGATGGATCACCCTCGCATTTACCATCATGACGATTTTGAAGGCACAGAAAATCGAACAAGAGATAAAAGCGCAAAAACAAGCTCCAGCAAAGCTTGAAAATGAAAAAGGAGAAGTATATCAAAAAAATATATCTAATCTTGAACAAGAAATAACCAAATTTTCAAAAAATTTACCTAATCAGTTAAAAAATCATTCGGAGATCAAACCGCATATCGCAAATCTTTTGCAAGAAGTAGCGAGGCACCCATCGGAAATAACTAATACTAAACAAAATGCAGTTATCAGTGAGAAAAGAGTCCCTCTACATACGTTCGATCAAGTAAAAAAACAAGCGATAACTTCATCTAATCAGCAAACCAGCCAAAACCACCGATCAGCTATCACACGAACTACAGATCAGTCCTTAACAAAATAACCATTGACTTCTTCTGGCTGTGAAACATGCTTGAAATAACTCCCACTATTTTAAGCATGTTTGTTTCTTTTTTTATTTTATAGAACATAAGTTATTCTACGGTCGTATCCATCAGCTAAGGGTTCGACAAAAAAGTTGCTGAGTATAACTAAAAAGAAATCCTTTTAGTCAGCTCAACAACTTTTTAACAATTTATTTAATTGGATTTGACGATGTGTAGCGATCGCTTACGCACAAAACATTTCCCCCAAAACATTTTATGTGTACTGGCTTCTTCTGTCCCTCCTTTTTAAACAAATTGATGCTTGATTTTATCTCAAAAAATAGCCACTTGATCACTGCTTCTATCACTTTTCACACAAAATTCACGTATCAAATGTTACCAATAAATAATAGACTTGCATCTAGTATTAGCATACTTGCTAATCAAACAATGGGAGAAACTTTTTTTCTCTAAAAAGAAAAAAATGGCTGGGACGAAAGAAACTCCTTTGGAAATAAGCCGACATTCACAAAAATTTGAAAAGCAATTTTCGTGAATGTCTTCTTATTTCTCGGAGTTAAACACTTCTGTCCCAACCTCTGTATCAAATCGTCCTTAATTTTCTCGCTCTAAGATCAAGCTCGTGAGCGACAGTAAATTTTCCTTCGTTCCAAATGGATTATCTGGTAGTTTATTGATTTCATTTAATGCTTTTTTGGTATATTTTCCAGCTAATCCTTTGGCTTTTTCTATCCCTTTTGCTTCTGCGACTAGTGTTCGAACTTTCTCTATTTCCTCAGAAGTCAACTTGTCTTTTTTATCAAGATATGAGATAAGTTCTGCCTTTTTATCCGTTTGTAACGCATAGATCAACGGTAGTGAATATACGCCTTGACGCATATCTTCTAGTACTGGCTTACCAATTTCATCACTGCTTTTAGTATAGTCTAAAATATCATCAATGATTTGAAAAGCCATCCCGATCGCTAAACCGATCGTACCAGCTTTTTTCGCAAACCGTTCAGTTGTCCCACTTTCATAAGCGCCTATTGAACAGCTCAACTGAAATAGTTCAGCTGTTTTACCAGAAATATTTTCTAAATATTCCTCAACCGTTAGATGATAATTATAACGATCATCCATTTGGCCTAACTCTCCATCTAATATTTTTTCCATACTGCGAGAATTTGTCTGCAGACTTTTAAGGGAGGTAGAATAATTAGAAAGTAATTTAAAACAACACACAAATAAATAGTCTCCCGCATAGACGGCTACCGTATTCCCAAAATTGCCCCGAATATTTTTCTTTCCACGACGCATGTTCGCTTCATCAACGATATCATCATGGATCAGCGTAGCCGTATGAAGCATCTCGATCGAAGCGGCTAACGCAATTGCTTTATCTCGATCGTTCTCAGCACCAAATTGAGAAAACAATAATTGGTATGCAGGCCGTAATAATTTGCCACCAGCATGGATCGTTTCTTTAATTGCTTGTTCAACTGGTTTATTTTTTAAGCGGATGACATCTTCCATTTTCTTCAACGTCTCTGTTAACTCGTCTTTTAAACCGGGATAGCCCTCCCACATTGGATGTAACTTCATAAAAAAACTCCTTGCATAGCGATTATTTTTCTAAAAAAACGGACTGCCATTTGTCTTTCTTTTTTAACTCATATTCTTTTTGGAATTTTTGAAGGGTTCGTACATGGCGCAATAAGTAATTTGCGGCAATTCCAATAGCGATACCTGATAAGATGCCTAAAAAAGATAAAATTGGTAAATAAAGCATAACCGTCCAAGATTGGGCAATAAAAGAGGCTGTAACGAGTTGCCCCACATTATGCATAAATCCACCTGTTGCACTGATACCAATAATGCTGACTCTTTTTGGTCCTAGTTTTTTGACTAGTAACATCCCGAAATAACTAAGTAGTGCACCACTCATACTATACAGAAAAGTAGAGATTGTTCCACCTAATAACGTCGTTAAAAACAAACGGAGCCACAGAAGCAAAAAACTATCTCGTTTGTTCATCGTAAAGATCGCTACGATCGTAATCAAATTTGCTAGACCTAATTTGGCTCCAGGTGCAAAAGAAAACGGATAAGGAATCATGTTTTCAATCAGTCCAATGATCACGCCCTGTGCTACTAAAAGAGAGATATAAATCATTTTTTGTAATTTTGTCATGGTGTGAATAGCCTAATAAATCAGACTGTCTTCGTCACTCCCATCTGTTGATCGCACTTCGATCACTAATTTATGTGGTAAACATACGATTGTCTCCCCATTTTTTGATGCCCATCCTCTTCTCACACAAATCTGATCATCACAATCTGCTTCCTTGATCCGAATTTTATCTCCGGCAATTTCGATCAGATTGTAATCACCATGGGAATCTTTGTATGTGTACGTATATGTTTCACTCCCCACGCTTAGTGGAAAGGTTTTGATTTCTGTTCCATCTACCCGCAGCACTGCTTCTTTTTCAGGTGCAGCGTTTGCTTGCTGGTAACTAAAAATGATAACTGGTAAAAAAGAAAGAGCAACCAAAAGAATGATAATGAAGATATCCCACGGTTTGAGTAAACTTTTCTTGATAAATTCTTTCATTTTTTGTACGCATCCTCCTCTGCCCTTTTTCACTGACCCAATTTTAGCACGGAATAAAAGAAAGTCCTAGGTATCCCTAGAACTTTCCTTCAATCAACCATTACTTTAAACTTTTTCTGTTCAAGCTCTATATTGCATGCTATTTTGAGCCATATTGGGATTTGGGTTTCCCATACCACCAATTTCCTAGTGTTTTTTGCAACCATGGAATTACCCAGCGATCAAGTCCGATTGCTCGTCCTGAACCATTCATCAACGCGAAGGCCACAAAGATAAACCAGATGTTTACCCAGTAAAACATTCCTGATAAACAGAACGTGATGACCAAGACAATCGTTGTTGCACTACATAACCAAGTGAATAAACCAGCAATCAATGCTAATGCCAACGCAATTTCAAAGAAAACCATGAATTTTTGGAAGAACATTGCTACATCGTTATTCGGCATGATGACTTGCATCATTTTTGTAAACCAAGCAGGTGATTTGTCGATCACAGCCATTGGTTCTTCTCCATAAGCATAGCTTAGACCAAAGTGTGCAGCTTGTGTCGCTGCTTCCCCAGCACCACTTGATGCAGCGCCGCTAGCAGCTGTTGTTGCATCTCCGGCAGCTGATGCGCCACTTGCAACATCCGTCACATTATATTCCCATGTCCAAGGGAAGACGCTGTTACCAGTGAACCATGATCCCTCACCGAACCATGTACCTGGTTTCAATACTTCACCGTTACCGACGATTTTCTTGAATGCTTCTATAAACCAAACTAGTCCGTAGAAAATACGTAACGGTACACTCCATAGTACATTCCCATAGCGTGAAGAATGACCACGCGTCACATTTCGGTCATCTTTAATATGGAAGAATTCATGCATTAGATATTGGAACATATAGTATCCAGAGCGAATATCAAAGAAATATTTTAAGTTGACGATATGTTTCATGACGATTGCTAGGAAACCACTTAAATGGATCTTGTTAAATAGGTTCGCACCCCCCCATTTAGCGCCAACCGAGACCATGAAACCTTGATAATTCCCTTTAAACTTGTGTTTCTCGCCACCTTTGATTGAAGCCACGATATTTGTAGCAGCCGTATGCCCTGTCTGTTCAGCCGCTTGAACGATTTGCGGTGTCGGTGTTCCAGGGAATTCTTCATAGAAAACCAAGTCCCCGATGATATAGATATTTTTATCTTCATAGCCTTTTGCTTGCATGTACTCGTTGGCAATCAGACGTTGTCCGCGAGCCGATTCTAATCCAAAATCAGCTGCATCAGATGTACCTTTTACACCAGCTGTCCAAATCAAAGTGTGTGTTGGAATCTGACGACCATCTTTTAATTTGATATGATCATTTGCTACCTCAACGATTGGGGAATTCAACAATAATTCTACTTGATGTTTCTTCAAGTAACGTTCCGCTTTGGCCGCATCGTTACGATCTAACATATTCAAAATCGTTGGCATTGCTTCTACGACCATCAAAGTGATTTCGCTTGGATCTAACTTGTAGTCTTTTGCTAAACGTTTTTTCCAGTCAATTAATTCACCGATCATTTCGATTCCGGTAAAACCTGAACCACAAACTACAAACGTCAACATAGCGCGACGTAGTTCATCATTTGGCTCTAACGCTGCTTTCGCAACTGTTCGTTCGATATGTTCACGAATCTTCACTGAATCTTCGAATGACCATAACGTAAAGCCATTTTCTTTTACACCAGGTGTACCAAAGTCATTTGGTTCGCCACCCATCCCTAAAATCAATTGATCGAATGGATAAGAACCTAATTTTGTTTTAACGATTTTTTGTTCTTTATCGATACCGATTACCGTGTCTGTCACTAATTGAACATTTTTTTGTCGTGCAAATAAGTGCTGTAAATCATATTGAATTGCTTGTGGTTCAACTCGTCCGCCTGCAACTTCGTGAAGTTCTGTCATCATCGTGTGGTACGAATGACGATCAATCAACGTGATTGTCACATCTTCTTTTTTCAGTTTTTTTGCCAAGTACTTTGTAGCTGATACTCCGGCATAACCTGCACCTACAACGACAATATTTTGCTTTGCCATTGATCATCCGCTCCTTATTAAACCATTTATTTGAAATTTATAATAACTATTTTAGTTTGATACCTATTACACAATCTCCATACATTATATAGATGTTATGTTCTTTTGTCTAATTCCTTTTCGATTTTTTTGAATTTTTATTATTAAGCGTTTTTTTCACGAAATTTACAGAAAGAAAACGGTTGTAAGATTATAATAGTTATTTGCTTAAAATGGTTGACTTATAGCTAATATCTATTAGAATGTATAATGAATCACAAAGAAAATTGTGGACTAAAAAAGGAAATGGTGGGATTTAAAAATGAAGAACAAACGTTTTGTTACTGGATTTGCAGTTTTAGCATTTTCAGCTTTAGTGTTAGGTGCTTGTGGTGCAGATGACAATGGAAGTTCAAACAGCTCAAGTTCATCTGAAGCTTCAACAGCACAAACTTCTGAAAGCGCAACAACTGAAAGTTCAGCAAAAGTTGTCGCTGGTGGCGAGTTGAAAGATGGCACATATAAATTGGAAGAAAAAAATTACTCTAATGGCTACCGCGCAGTTTTTGAAATGGTCGTAAAAGATGGTAAGATCACTGAGTCTAAATATGACAACATCAACGAAAAAGGCGAATCAAAAACAAAAGATGCAGAATACAATAAAAATATGGATGCAAAAGCTGGCACTAGTCCAGAAAAATTCATCCCAGAATTAAACGAACAATTCGTGAAAGCTCAAAGCGCTGGCGGTGTTGAAGTAGTCACTGGTGCTACTCACTCTTCAGAAAGCTTCCAAAACTATGCACAACAATTGATCCAAGCAGCTCAAGCTGGTAACACAGATACGATTGAAATCGACAATGGTGCTGACTTGAAAGACGGTACTTACAAATTAGAAGAAAAGAACTACTCTAACGGCTACCGCGTACAATTTGAAATGACTGTAGCTGGCGGTAAAGTAACGGATTCTAAATTTGATTACATCGACAAAGATGGCAAATCAAAACAAGATGACACAGAATATAACGAAAATATGAAAGCGAAAAGTGGTACTGAACCTAAAACTTACATCCCTGCACTTAACGACGAACTTGTCAAAGCAATGGGCGAAGAAGATGGTTCACCTGCTGACGTAGAAGTAGTTACTGGTGCTACTCACAGCTCACATTCATTCATTATGTACGCACAACAATTAGTGAATGCAGCTGAAAAAGGCGATACACAAACAATCGAAGTTGACAACATCGTAACAAAATAATCAACTAGAAATAAATGTGGAAGAAGCTGTCTTAACAATAGTTTTTTTCTGAAATCCAAGCCGAGATATCCGAAATTTTCTTTGAAAAATTTTTGTGATATTTCGGCTTATTTCTGAAAGAATATTTTTTGTTTTGCTATACCCTTCTTGCCACTGATGAAATGAGGAAACACATGTTAAAGAAACGCTTACTCCCTATCGTCGCTTTGCTATGCCTATTGACGTTAGCTGGTTGTAGTACTTCAGCGAATAAAGCCACAACAACAAGTACTACGACAAATAAAATTTTAAAAGATCCTTATTCAGATGAACAATTCCTATTAGGTACGTATGTCCGGATCCGTGTCTACGATGAAGGAAAAGAAGCTGCTTTAAAACCAGCTTTTGATCGAGTAAAAGAGTTGGGTGATAAAATCACGATCAACCAACCAGGTTCAGAAATCGATGAAGTCAATCAGCAAGCTGGCATCAAGCCGGTGAAAGTTTCTAATGATGTCTATGGGTTATTGAAGAAAGCCTATGAATACAGCGAAGATTCCCAAGGTGGTTTTGATATGGCGATCGGTGCTATCACTCAGCTGTGGCGTATTGGTTTTGATGATGCAAGAAAACCTTCTCAAGAAGAAATCGACCAAGCATTGAAATTAGTCGACTACCATAAAATCGAATTGAACGATCAAGACAAGACTGTCTATCTCAAAGAAAAAGGGATGATCATTGACCTTGGAGCGATCGCTAAAGGATACATCACAGATGAAGTAGTGAAAGTACTGAAAAAACAAGGTGTGACGACGGCGATCGTTGACTTAGGTGGAAATGTTTATGTTCTAGGTCATAGTCCTAGAGGGAAAGATCAAGACTGGACAGTCGGTATCCAAGACCCTAATCTAGCACGCGGATCTGTATTAGGAACAATCGAAGAACGGGATAAAACACTCGTTACATCTGGTATCTATGAACGCTACTTAGAAGTAGACGGTAAAAAGTACCATCATTTATTTGATCCTAAAACAGGTTATCCTTTTGATAATGACATCGCAAGTGTCACGATCATCACAGATAAATCAATTGATGGTGATGGCTTATCAACGGCTGTCTTTTCAATGGGTGTGAAAAAAGGTCTTGAATACGTTGAAAGTGAATTGAACAATGGTACTGAAGCGATTTTTGTCACAAAAGAAGATAAAGTATATGTGACAGATCCAATCAAAGATACATTTAAACTGGATAAAGACTCAAAATATACGATGGGCGATCGCTCAGAACTGAAATAAGGAGCAAGAAACATGACACTAAAAATCTTTTTAGAAGTAGTTGAACTACGGACTAAGGTAGCTAGTGTATTTCCTTTTGCGATAGGGGTTTTATTCTCTATCGCTTTTTTTCATGAGATACATTGGTTGAACACCGTATTATTTTTTATCGGTATGCTCGTCTTTGATTTGGCGACAACAGCTATCAACAATTATATGGACTACGAAAAAGCCCATTCCGCTGTTTATAAATACGAAGAAAATGTGATCGGACGTACAGGGACTTCCCCCAAGTTGGTTCGCAATATGATTTTAGGAATGATCCTTTTTGTTCTGATCATCGGTCTCATTCTAACTGCTAAAACGGGGCTCCTTCTATTGTTGATGGGGGCGGCTTGCTGTTTCATCGGTATCTTTTATACATTTGGTCCGATTCCTTTATCTCGTATGCCGTTAGGTGAGATTTTCAGTGGTGTAACAATGGGGCTAGGAATCTTTGCCATGGTCGTCTATGTCAACACGCACAATACAAACGTATTTGATTTGTCCCTTTCACTTGCTACTGGACACTTTAGCTTAGAAGGCAATCTATGGGCAGTCTTAGCGATCTTTTTGGCTTCCCTTCCACTGATATTCACGATCGCTAACATCATGTTAGCGAACAATCTACGTGACTTAGACCGTGACATTGAAAACCACCGGTATACACTAGTCTTTTATATCGGTCGGCCAGTGGGCATCGTTTTGTTCCAACTCTTGATGTATGCTTGCTATCTTGTCATCTTATTAGGGTTGATCATCCGCGTGTATCAGTTACCGATAATCGTAACCTTCTTTACCTTGCCAAAAGTCTATAAAAATTTGCAGGCTTTTAAACAAACTCTGCCACAACCCGTTAGTTTCAGCTACTCCATTAAAAATATGGTCCTCTTCAATAGTAGCTACGTGGTAGGCTTATTGTTAACGATCTTATTCCAAACTCTTTAAAATAAACTCATTTTAATCAAAGGAAATGTGGGACAGTCTAAAAAATCAGGTTTGCTACAGACGCACAAATAAACGGCGTCCAAAAGTCAGGCTTTTCGGAAATTTCGAAAAAAAAGAGCATGAGACAAAAGTAAGAAATACTTTTGTCTCATGCTTTAAAAATGAATAAATGGTGGGGATGCAACTCCACGAAATAAGAAGTTACACACTTCTACCGTGATTTCTCATCTACTTTTTGTTTACAAATCGTACAATTCACCCGATTTGTCCTTTGATCGTCGTTTTTCGTTTGCTCCCTAACGTCCTGTATTGATAGTAGGTATAGACGTACGGCGCTGTGGTAAAGCTCGGCTTACCTCTTTCGCCTTGTTATTGTTGATGGCAGATATCTTTCTAGCATGGGTCGTTAGTTCAGAAAGTGGCTTATATTTTTTTGGTACATTATTTTGTAACATTTGTGCATGTGTCGGTTTTGCAATCGTATTGTTTATTTGGAGTTTTTCTGTGCGTGCTGGAATAGCCTTGGAATCCTTCACTGCTGTTCCCAATTCTCTGGTACCCCGGTCACGAGTCACTGTGTTATTCCTTAATACGACATTACGAATAACCCTTGGCAACATAGGCAAAACAAATTTTGCACCTTTCATCAGTAGCTGATTGAATTTATTCATTGCATGTTGAAAGGGATTGATTACTCTTTCTCGACTAGTTGCTTTGGATAAAAGAGGCATCTCTCTTTTTTTGATTAGTGCCTTTGATTCTTTTCCCATTAGTTTTTGTGCAGATTGTTTTTTGTCTAATACTTGTTTCATCGTCTGGTTTGGTTGTTTAGTGACTTGACGATTTTTACGCCACTGATTCAATTGTTGAACCCCGGTTTTTGCTTTACTTGCTAGGCTTACGATACCGTTCTTGATTTTTTGGGGTATTTTCTTTTTAAAAAAATACACAGTAAGCTTCAACGCCAACTTGGCAATACCTAAGTACCCCTTTAACATGACCTGTTGGGTTTTGTCTACTTCTTTATCCTCCATCTATCCTCACCCCTTAACTTTTTCAGTAATTATCACTTTGTTTCCATCTTTATCAACAGTTTCAGTGGTTTTCTTCACTGTATCTGATCGCGTGGTACCATCTTGCGTAGGTGTGACCGCTGCATAACTTTTTTCAAAGGTAGTGATCCAGTCAAAAGTACCTGGGTTCCCCAATAAAATATACTTAGAGCCTTCTTCCTTGATTTTAAAGACTACATCTTGTTTCTGGTCATGACTATCCGTTCGACTCATGACAAAAACTGCACTGGACTGTTCATAGTCAATCGAGACGATTCTATATTTATAAGTGACTTCTTCCTCTTTTTTGCCTTGCTCGATTTTTTTTTGAATAAATTCATCGTCTTTGAATGTCAACGTGAATGTCCGTTTATCTGTTTTGTTTTCCCATTCCTCTTGTTGCAAGATGTCCATCCACATTTGTGAGACAACTTGCTGAGCCGCTTCTGCTTGTTCAGAAATCTCTGTTTCCATTTTTTCTTTGACTTCTTCATTTGGATACAGATAGATTTCTTCTTTATCTTCTTTTAAGTACATGACTGTACTACCCATTTTCGTTTGCAACTTGAATTTTTTTGTTTTCCCCTCTTTATCCTCCAGTACCATGACCCCATTATCAATCAAATGATAGGTACCTTTAGATAACCAAGCAGTGGCTTGGTACGTACCATCTGTTTTTAATTCAATCGTCATCTCATCTGTTCGATTGGAATACCATTTGCCACTGTAAGGTGTCGCATCGTATTGCCCTCTGACTTCACTGCTTTCTTGAGTTTTTCCAGTTTTATCTTCATTATTTGCTGAATCTGACTCAGGTTCTTTCGTCATGAACGCATAAATGACAGCGCCAATGACCACGACTACAAATACGGCAAAACCTGCAGCGATCCGTTTTCCTGCTTTTGTCTCCAAAAAATTATTGATCATACGTGTGCCTTTCTAAAAATAAAGTTCTTCTTTACTTAATAGAAAATAACTCACCTCCTTTAATGTGTATCTGATGCTTCTACTTGATTAGTTCAAGTTAATTTGGCTAAGGGATACCATATCCGGAAATAGCTATGTTATCTAGCGCATAGGTTCTACGGCGAACAAGATTATTGGAATTTCCTTCAATGACTTGTACGATATTTCCACCGGAATATTCAACGATCCCCACGTGATCTTTTCCTGTTTTTTTACCTTTCCAATCAAAGAAAATCAAGTCACCTGCTTGTGGGATATAATCCGCAGTTGGTTCTTGGAATTTACGATTATCTTGGTACCATTTCATCATCAATAATGGACTTGGTGTATTCAGCACGCGTCCTTGATCTAGATAGCCAGCCTGACTAGCGACCCAAGAAACAAAGATCGCGGACCATTCGATGCGTTTATCAAAGCCACCCCATTGCCAATATTTATCCCCATTCGGTGTACCTAATTCCTTTTTAGCTACCTCAACTAGTTTACCGATGTCAGCAGAAATGTTATACGTGACAAGTTGCGGATAAAACATATTGCCAAAGGTGTAACGCCAATTGTAGCCAAGATCCAAAGCAACGGTACTATTATAAGATACAGTCTCACCTTGACTCTCCTCTTGCGCGTACAGGCGACTATGGTCAAAGGAGTAACGTCCTCTTATACGAATCAGGTCATCTAAGTAGGCTTCCCCATAGCTATAGGCCTGTAATGCCGCCATTTCTCCTAATTGATTTGACTGCGTCTTTTTCAATAATCTGGCAAAGTATTTTACGCCTTTTTCAATGGATTCAGTTGGGCTATATACTGCACCACCTACTGAGTACGCTTTATTTATCCCCATGATATCTGAGAAACGTTCGCTATCCCCACCTGTTTCGACCCAGATAATGGATAGGATCGTGTTTACATAAGAACCAATATTGTTTTTTATCGCTTCTTCATACACTTTGTCGCGCCATTGTACGACTTTTTCTGGTGGATTAAACAATTCACCTCTTAACCCGCCGCTGTTACTGGAATAGGCTAAATTCGTATCACTGGCAAAGACTAGATTATCGATAAAAATTGCAGGATAGATGTCAGGGTCTGCATGCAGAGCACGGAATTCTTCCATCGCAATCAGCAGATTCCCGCCAAAAGTATTCCTTGTATAGCCGATCAAATCCCCTGCTTTCAAATCCTGATCTTCTCTTACTACAGGGTCCACATTGATATAAAACGCATAGTAATCTCCTGTGTCCGTTTTTATACTTCGTGTTTCAACCATTTTCCCATCGCGATCTTGTGCGCTATACGTTCGATTGATTCCATCTACTTCTTCATCTGTGGTGGCATAAACTGGTGAACCAGGTTCTGCATCCAACATGATCTCAATATTCAATTTGTCCTCGTCTCTTCCCCGATAGCCATAGTTTTCGACAACTGGGCTATAGGTATTTTTACCTAATGGATTATCCATGAAGATTTTTGATTCAAAACGATCCAACTCCATGATTGGATAATATTTATCAACTTCATCTTCGTCGAAGGCATCGACAGTCCCAACTAAGGCATAGTTGCTTTCCTCCTCTAAAATTCCTTCTTTAAAGCCATAGATCTCAACTTCCGGCTGAGAGTCAAGCATTTCATTCAATGTCTGGACCTCGATTTTCACTGTAGCGACATCTTTTACTTCTACTTTGGTTTCAGTCTTCTCCTCCCCTGTTTCTTTATCGATCGTCACTGTCGTTGTTTCGATTTCTTTGTCTTTTTCAATGACCGTCTCATAGTTATACGTCATGTCATGGATTGCATGGATCTCATGCTTCACTCGATTGATCTTGATTGGTAGTTCTGACGATGGATGTGGGGTATCTTTAAATTGAACATGTGCTACCTTTGAAGCTGGCAACTCTGTGCCAGTGTTTTCAGCTAGACGCTTGATATAGACATTCACTGCCCGTTCCTCGATATCGTAATCCTCATATTTTGCATTGAGATAATAGATATAATTATCGCCATTTGACACGACAGAAAATTTCTCAGGATCAGAAGCAATGTTATTCACTTCAAAATAGACTTCGTCATATTCAGGATTATCCACCAACTGATTGTAGCGTTCATAGACTTCTTTATTTTTACTGGCATCTAACCAGGTAACATACTCATAGGCTTCTGTAATCATCATTGATTCTGTTTTAACAACAAACAAACCTACGATGAATGCCCAAATCGCCATGACAACCGCAATGATCGTCATGATGATTGCTAAAATAACAATGATGATGATCAACTTCAACAAAATGGGCACGAGAAGTACCAACATCAAGATCATCCCAATAATGTTCAAATTTCCCTCACTGTCACGGCCAAATTTATCAATGACCATTTCTTTGAAGTAGTTTTTTGCACCTCTTTTCGGAGAAATTTGTTTCTTTAACTGGTCGTTGACCTTTTGCTTCTTGTTTCTTTTTTTATAGGTTTGTTTTTTGCCGGAAGCACGCACATATTTTTGTGCGTATTGCTGATTGCGGAGGTGTCTCCGATTCGAAAACAGCTTTTTTTTCCTTTGAGAAGTTCCTTGAACTTGTTCCTTGTCTTGCTTCTTTTTCCCAGTTTCTTGATATTGCTTGTGTGCCGTTCGTTGCTTCGTTTCTTTTTTTGCTATGATGTGTTGCGTATCTATTTTTTTCTTTTTTTTCAGAATTAGTTGTTGTTTACGATCTTGCTTTTGCCGAACACTCTGGACAGTGGGCTTTTGTTTTTTTACAAGTGCCCGACCATCTGTTTGTTTTTTATTGTTGATAAGCGCTCGGGCTTTTATTGCTTTTTTCTGTTGGATCTTTTGCGTATTGACCTTTTTTACGTCATTGGACAATTTACTGTTGCGATTGATCGTCTTCTGGTATTTTTCACTTTTTTTCAGATAAATTTTTTGCTGTTTCTTTCGCTCTTCTCTGGTGCTGGCGTTTAGATTCCTAAAAAGCCGTTTGTTTCTGCTCCCTTGCGCCTGTATCATTTTTTTATGCTTTAAATTCTTTGAGCGTCTGATTGGCGAACTTGTCAGTGGTGCGTTGCCTTTTTTGGCTTGCTGTTGTCTTCGGAGCATCATTCTGATTTTTGCTCGCTTGCTTCGTGATACAGTCGATTGGTTTTTCCGAATGATTACAGCCTTGCGATGTTTGCTTTTACTAGTGGTGATTTTCTCATTTTTTGAAACATTTTTTTCTTTTTTGGTGGATGTAATATTCTTTGCTGTCTCTAAGCGATCAATGATCTTATCGTTTTTCTTTTCATTTCCTTTTTGGTTTTCTTGTTCATTCAAATCGGGCACTATGACGTATCCTTTCTGATTTCATTCTTTTTATGTTTCACCCGGCTTCGTCGACATCATCTTATAGAGTTTCGTATCTTTAGGAAAATGATCATAAAAAGGCAACGTTGTATCGCCAAAAACCATCAAACCGTAACCTTCTGGAGAGTTGACAACAAATTTTTCTTGTTCCTCGGAAATATCAAATAATCGAACTAACTGCGTACGGTCAGATTTTGCTTGATTCAGCATCATGACGAAATCGCTATTTGAAAGCATCCGTCTTGCTAAATCTGAGAGTAATAATGTTTCCACATTCTGCGTGATACCAGTTGGGATAGCCCCCCATTTTCTGGCACGACTCCACAGTTCAAAAAAATAATTCTCAGAGTATTCATTAGTAAATAGCAACTGCATCTCATCGATATACAGCCATGTACGGACACCACGTTCTCTATTTGTCGTGATACGATTCCAGACTTGGTCTAACACGATCAGCATCCCCATTGTTTTTAATTGTTTTCCTAAATCTTTGATGTCATAAATGACTAAACGCTTTGTAATATCTACATTCGTTTTTGCAGAAAAGACAGACAAACTACCTTCGATATAGATCTCCAGATCCATCACTAATTGTCTTGCTTCCTCTTCTTCTTGTTCTTTCAAAATAGTATAAAAGTCGATAAATGTCGGTGTTTGACTTCCCAATATTTCATATGTTCGTCGGCAAACTCGGTCAATCAATGTCTTTTGAGTAGAACTCAAACCAAGAGCTCCACCAATGATCAAATCAAATAAAGAAATCAAAAATTCTGATTTTAAAACGACCGGATCTGTATCATCTCCATAATTTTCATTGATATCCATTGGATTGATCGTTGTAGCAGAATCACTAGAAATTTTGATGATTTCTCCATTGAAATTTTGACCGATCACTGAGTATTCACGTTCTGGATCAATAATAATCACTTCATCATCTGCATCTCGTAATAAAACATTCACGATTTCTCGTTTGACTGAAAAACTTTTTCCTGAACCTGGTGTTCCCAATACAAAACCGTTTGGTGCTTTCAATAGTTTTCGATCAAGGGAAAGAATATTTTTAGAGATCGCATTGACCCCATAATATTTCCCATTTTCTTGGATCAAATCGGAGATCGTGAATGGAATAAAGATCGCGGTACTCGCAGTCGACATTGTTCGGTCTAAAGGAATCTGATTGATCCCTAATGGCAATGTTGCATTCAGACCAGCTTCTTGCATAAATTCTAATTCGATGATTTTAAACCCAAATTGACGCCCAATCGAATTGACTTCATCATGGATCTCTGTTAATTTTTCAACAGTATCCGCATGGAAATGGATCGTACTGGACATTGAATACAGTTTTTGTCCTTTATTTTGCAGGTCGTCTACTAGTCCTTTGGCTTCTGTCAACGAATAAGATAAGTCATAAGACAGCATTTCAAAGTCATAGCCATTTTGTAATGCTTTCTTTTGTTCATCCACTTTTTGCTGCTCCATGAAGGCCAATTTCGTTTTGACTAAATCAAAAGCCTCATCTTGTTCAAGCGGATCGATATGTAAGGTAATCACTAGTTCTCGAGGGATTTCTAGTAATTCATAGATAAAAGTATCCGATAACTCTGCTGGATACTCCTGTAAGTAAACGGTCTTTGCATAATGCTGATCGACTTTCAAATAGTTCTTATTTTCCTTCAGTTCGATCACTTCTGGTAAAATATCTTCAATTTCTGGCTGTGCCGTAGCTTTCGTCACTAATATCTCTGAAAGGATCGTCAGTAATTCCTTTTTAGGTATTCTTTTAGCCTGACTTCCTAAGCGGTTTGCAAACATCAAAAAGCGATCCGTCACCATGTCTAATTCTTTTTCTGCAAACTCGAGTTTCTGGTGAGTTTGTACGAAAGTGAATAAAATCGTTTTTTTGTATCCATTTTTTTCCTCATCTAGCTTACGCGAAATAATATCATTCATCTCTGCACGATAAGAATCTAAAAAATCATTTTTTTCCTGATAATACAGAATAGATTGCAAATCCGCCAGAGGTCTTTTTTTCTTGTAGACAGTCAGTTGCAATTTTGTTTTACTGCTAAGTGAATTCAAGAAATCACAGTATTGAGAAAAAATCTCGATCTGACTATCTTCTGAAGATAACTGGTAATTGATATCATTCAACTCGATGGTGACCGAATATGTCGTCTCATCGAGTCGGCAGATACCACTAGGATAGATTTCCTGAAATAAAAAAGTATCTCGCAGTAGATCCATTTCTTTAGGATCCTTCTTTGGTTTTTTTCTCTTCTTTTTTGTATCCTCCATCGTGGATTTATCCGTCTTTTTTACTGATGTGAAACCTTTTAATTTCATCATGTTTCTTGTCCGCCTAACTTGGTTTGCTCATTCTTGTCTTTTGGTTCTGCTTCTTTCTTTTTTCTGACGCCTGCAGAAAGGTGGTATTTAAATAAATGTTTGATATACGTTTCAAAATTCAAGCCATTTCGTTTGAACCAACCAAAGGATACGATGGGGATAGAAACTAAAATCATCAGCCAACTTGTGATTTCCATCGGGATTTTCAGCCAGACGACAAAGATCAGACTAATGAGAATATTCACACCCCCAGCAATCGTCAAACACAACAATTGCTTTAGATTCATTCCTGCAATTATTTTTTCTTTATATTCTTTGATATCTTTTGGTACTTTTACTTCTATTGCCATAATTCCTCCTTGGTTACGATGCAGACAATATCGTCTTCGCCCAACCTTTTGTCTTATTGATCGAAAGTAGTAAAGCGATCATATAGATCGTCAATCCTAGTATGATCCCCCACATGCCTTCCCCTACATCCTTCATGATCCTAGCAAAAATCATCGGGTAAATGATAAGAACCAAGGCGATAAAAGTGGCTTGCAGGCCCGTGGAAGCAAAATTTTTGAAGAAGCTTTTTGTCATTGATGAAAACTCTTGACTCGGTAATGCACCCATCGGAATCGGTGCCATTGCAGAAAATATGTATAATTCTAAAAAACGTAAATAGATCGTTACTTGAATCAATACCCGTACGACTAGAGCTACTAAGAACAAGATACACATGATCAGTAAAACAACGATTTGTTCCCACCAAGACAGAGCATTTACTGCTCGTTCTACTCGCTCTGATACATCCTGTACTTTTCCACTCGCTCCTATTGCTAAAATTTTTGCTGATAAGTTTGCTGTGATAACGATGATCCCATCTAAAATGTCTTGAATTCTTAAAATCACTACATAACAGATTGCAAATTTGATAAATGACTTGATGATCATCTCAAATCCAAGCATTGGAGCACCTCCTGCTCCTTCTACCTTCAAAGAAATCCGTTGGAATTCTAGAAGGATAAAAAGAGCAAGAATCGACAGTGCAAGCGGTCCTACTACAATAGTTTGCAGATCTTTTACCAGATCATATGCATCGTACATATAGGAACTTAGATTTTGTCCAAGCGTATTTTGTAAATCTTCTCCATTTAAATAGGTCATGATTTGACTGAAGATATTCATTATTGCTTTTTCCATGAATTAAACTCCTGTTCTCCAAATCAAATTATGGTAACAATGAACTAAAATCAAAGGATGAACCAAACCATCCAGCTGCTGCTAAGATCAACCCACCACCAACAATTTGCCAAATTCCTTGCTGCAATTGAGGGCCATTTTTATCTTTCAATGCCCCAGCTAGAATGATTGTCCCCCAAATAAGCCAAAGTCCTCCACCAACTAATGTGAATTTAGATACTAGATCAAATACCTGTTTCAATAAATCTGAATCGCCCATAATGTTAAATACTCCTTTATCTATGTAATTTTTTTGTGTTCCATCATTTAGTATATGCTACTTTTTTGTTATCCTTTCTCCAGTTATTTCCAAGTTGAGAAAATTTAGAACACTTCTTTATTCGTTTACACTCATTCTTCATAAAAGCGAGTGTTCTCTTGCGTTTTCGTCTATGCATCCATCGGAAATGAATCCCTCTAACAAAATCCAACAAATCATTTTCTGTTATTTTTGTTATTTTTTATTTTCCACACAAAAACTCTCTTTTTAATTGGCCAATTTACGGTAAATACCAAAAAGAGAGTAGAAAAAGTTAAGCAGATAAGTCGCGTAGATACATATATTTTTCTGTTACATCGCCTAATTTCTTATAATTTTTATGTTTGAGAATATCATATTTTTCCGATAAAAATGGATTTGCACCACGTATTTTTAAGATACACTGTTGTCCTTTTAAACTTGCTACTTCATCAGGGTCCATCAGATTACGCCCCAATTTTTGGAAGCTTTCATTGAAGGAACCATTTGAACCTTTTGTCACACTGATATTTCGCTGTTCGATCGTCTCTTTCCCCAGTAGTTTAGAAATATATTCATGTGTACTTTGCTCCATTCCACCCAAGTATAAGAACACATCACTTGTACCAATGATGGTTTCCCAAGTATCCTTATACAATGTCTTTAATTGGCTGATATTTTGCAAGATCACATTCGTTGAAATTTCTCTACTTCGGATAACAGAAATCACTTTTTCAAAGTCGGGTATCTGTCCAATATTGGCAAATTCATCTAGGATACAACGCACATGACAAGGCAATCGTCCTTTATAGATATTATCCGCTTTGTACACGAGCATATCGAAAAGCTGCTGGTACATCATACTTGCTAAAAAGTTGAAACTCGTATCTGTATCTGGCAACAAGATGTACAGAATGGTTTTCTCATCGCCCACTGTATCTAGTTCCAACGTATCTTTTGAAACCAACTCTTTGATACTTGGAATATCAAATGGTGACATCCGTACACCTAAACTCACTAAGATACTCTTCGTTGTCTTATCCCCAGATAATTTGAAGATTTTATATTGCGCTACAGCAAAATTCGTTGGATCTTTTTCTTCTAGCTCATTGAATAAGACATCTAACGGACTGACAAAGCCTGGAACATCTTCTTCGATATCGGCTAACCGAACCAGTTCGATCACATTGCCTAGTGTGCGGTCTTCTTCCACCACTTCTTGGAGCAAATAACTGAAAATTGCCATGAGCAAAGCCGTTTCTGCCTTTTCCCAGAAATCATCGCCCCCTTTTTTGTTAGGGTTAGAGGTATTCTTGATCAGATTGTTCACGATTTTTAAGATATCATCTTCGGTTTTTATGTAATGGAATGGATTGTAGTGATGTGTATCCCGGCGATTGATCAAGTCGAATACTTTGATGTGGTAGCCTGCTTCTTCAAACATTTTTCCTGTCTCCGCCAATAATAACCCTTTCGAATCACTTACTACATAAGAAGAGTGCATCTGCATCAAATTCGGTTTTACGTAGAACCGTGTCTTACCACTCCCAGCACCTCCGACAACTACAACATTCTTATTTCGATTGAAGTTGTCTTTGCCGGTTATCTTCATCCTGCCTGATAACGATAAACTTTCCGTCTTCGTCAATAAAATATTAAAATCTTTTTTCTTATCTATGAATGGGTAGATGTCCCGCGGTTTCCCCCAACGTGCACTCCCGTATTCTTCTCCTGGTCTGACATTCTTGTCGTCGAACACTTTATACAAGACAAATAATCCATAAGCTAGAGTCAAAAAACCTCCTCCAGCTAATGATCGAGTATCAAAAGTAAAATGAAAGGAAACATTTGACAGTTCATCTATAGTCTGAAGAAATCCTGTCATCAGTTTATCTAAAAAAGAAAGCTCTTCTGATTTTTCAGCTAAAAATAAAAAACATGTTCGATTCCCTATATAAAGCAGTATGCTAATAATGACGATATGCAAGCTGATCCATGCATATTGTTTTTTTCTCAAGTTGAAACCTCCTTTTCTGATCGCTTTTTTAACTCATTACTGGTTGTTCTACCTTTTTCTTCCTAGTGTTACTTTGAGTCGCTTCTCGTTTTTTTTGTTCTTCCTGTGCTACTTGCAGTGTCTGATTATTTCTCTGACTCGCTAGATTGGATTTTTCAACCGATGTATTCTTTAAATCAGAGAACGAGCGTAATACTTTTTTCTCGGCCACAGCTTCCGGCGTTCGCTGCTCACTTTTTACATTGACAGAATGAGTCGCTTCATTTTTGATCGCTTCTATCTTTGGCTGGCTTGGGCCCGCTTGATCTATTCGACTTTGAGAATTCTGTTCTCCTTTATGAGCTGGTTCCGTTACCTTAGGTCCTTCTACTTTTTGCGCTACCATTTCTGCCTGTGGCCGCTCAACTGCTGATTTGGCCACCTCCGTTCTTACTGGTTCCGGCGTTTTCTCTTTAGCAACGACTTGTTCTTTTGTTTCCACTTTCACAATTTCACTGATTTTTTCTTTATATTCTTGATTTAGTGACTGATGCTGTCCTTTTTCTTTATCTTTTTCATACCGCTTAACAATCATCTTTGCCCGATTGCGGACTTCCCGCCGAACAAGAAATTTTTGAATTGGTTTGAATACCAATTTATCCGCCAACAATACCGAACCACAAACGATGAATGAACTAGCCGCAAGAGCAAATGCATCGGTCATGATTGAAGAAACTAATACTGGGAATATTGCCGGCGCAATCGCCCCAGCAGTAAAGATCGCTCCAGCAGTCAAACCAACAATCAATGCGATTTTTATCTTATGACGCCACATATAATCAAGGGAACGCTTGGTCAAATTCCACGCACGCATTTTCAGAGATAATCGTTCCCCAGTCACAGGATTGAAGCCTTTATTCCGAAGTTTTCTTTGTTCTGGTGTTAATTTTCCGTCGATGTGTAGCGTTTTTTTCAATTGCGCAATTACTGGTGCTAACTTCGCAGCTACCGGTCGTATCGTATGTTTTGAAATGGTTTCTTGTGTGTTCGCTATTCTATTTTTTATTGGCGTATACACTTTGTCTTTAACGGGGGAAAGAACCTTTGCCTGCACCCTCTCCACAACTTTATCTAAGCCTTTAGCTGCTCGAGGAAACTTCTTTCGAGTCACTTGAGAAAGTCTATCCATTCCTCGTCCCAAAAGCTTTGGTCCTACATACAAAACTTTTTGTGCGACATACGTTCCTAGAATTGCTTGTTGGACTGCACTAATCCCCGCTGCTCCATGCATTATCAAAGTCGTATCTGGCATAACTTGCGCTATAAAACCTGGAACGGCAGGCATTAATAGAAATGGTGTAGCCCACGCAGCTTGCCTCCCGATAAGCGCATAAAATGATGGCCTTTTAAAAACATGGTACCAACGATTGCTTAGCTCTTTATAGTCTATCTTTTTTAGTTCATTCGTCTTTTCAATCAGCTCAAGCGTATCTTTTTTTACTTGTTCGATTTCTTGTGACAGCATACTTTTATCTTTTGGTACTACTTTTTCGATATAGTCGCTTAATTTATTGTTATCTTGGAGAATACTCTTTAGATCATTTATGAGCTGCGTATCTTCCGCCATGGTAGCCTTGATATCCTTAAATCGATCTACTCTTTGTGTCTTCGATTTTCTATCAAGGAGAAAGTTATTCATCGGCGCTTTTTTTATTATTGCCTCAGCGATTCGGACACGTTGTTCCAATAATTCGACTTGCTCCTTCAAATAAGGCCGATATGCCTCCATCAACTTTCCATCTACCTTCTGATTTGGTAAAGTCAATTCAGGTGTAGGTCGACTACGTTTTACTGCTGGGCTTTCCATCGCCTTTTGAACAGAGTGAGGACGCTTTAAATTAGGTCGCGGAAGCTTGATTTTAGGGTTCTCACTTCCATCCACTACATGCTCTCGTTTCAACTGAGGACGTGGCAGTTTGATTTTAGAGATCCCATTTCTATCGGTTAAATGAGGTGCGGAATAACTACGTGTTAATTTAGGCCGTTCTTGGATGTTCTCTTGAATGGATTGAGAACGATTTAGTTTAGGACGTGGAATGTTAAATTCTGATTGTCGAAGCAACAAATCAGAAGTATTTAATACTTTCGCAGGATCTGATACTGCAATATTTTCCAGTATTTCACTATGTGCTATGTAAACATTTTTTTCAAACGTCAATTTTTCCTTCATCTCTTGGACAGCGTCTAATTTTTGCTTTAAATCGCCTACAGACTCTTCATCCTTTGGAAGGTATTGCGAAAATGATGGCGTTCTTTCCAAACGTTGGACAGGCTCAACCGCTTTTTCTATGTTCGTAAGATCATTCGTATTCCCCAGCTTTTCCACGATCTGGATTTCTACATTAGACAACTGAGCGATATTTTTTTCAGTATTCGTCAATGCTTCTTGGACGACTTTGTTTTCATGTTTTTTTAATTGACTAACTTCTCTTCGAAGCTTATCCACTTCTATTTCAAGACTTTTATTTTTCTCATTAAGTACACTACTCGCTCGCATAAATTCTGCTGATCTCAAACTAGTAAGATACGAGATATTTTGGTTAGAGGGATCTTTGATTGCTTGCTCGAGAGAAATAGTGTTTAATCCATTTTTAGCTGTTTCCAATTTTTGATTATTGATTTGATAATTTTTTTGGGCTTGAACCAAGTCAGCCATCAAATTTTTCTGTTTTTCTTCTAATACCTTTAAGTCAATCGTTTTACCTGTGGGTTGTAAAAAACTCTTCTTTTTTTCTAAACTTTCTTTTTCAACTAGCCAATCACTGATTTTTTTTTCTGTTTCTAAGTTCTGTAACTTAGTCGCTTTTAGTTCTTCAAAGCTTTCTAAGATATTCCCTATGGAAGGTGGTTTTTCGCCACTTGCTATTCTTAAAATCCGTTTGTTATGTTGCCCACCTTTCTCAGTCAAAAAAAGTTTGATAAAATCCTCAGTTAAATTAGACTGATTGATAAGATCATCTATCGGATTCCCTGATTTATCTTCTTCGTTCGTTCCCATTTCTTATCCCTTCTTTCTAAAGCTTACAGTGTATGATCACTTGCTAATATAGGAGATTTGGGAAGTGATTGGCTACTTTGCCCAGAACGCGTATGGACATTGTTGATTTTTTCCTTAAATGATTGTCGTTCTGATTGTTTGACATCCTGATTTGTTAATTCATTCACAGGAGAATTTAGATTTCTTTCGACTTCTTTAACAGCGGTTTTTGCCTTTCGTTCTTGGTACTTTTTATAGCCCCATTTTCCTAAAGGCTTGAGCATCCAATTATAAAGGACGGTTTTAGCTATCAATCCAGCTAACTTAAGTAGTCCCCATATCCCTTTTCCTAAGCATTCCAGCATTTTACAATCATATAAAGTAAACATTTTTCTTCCTTCCTCTCTATAAATCATACTTTTGTTTAATGATAGACGAAAATAGTCACAATCTCATTTCTATTTTTTCAAAATTATTAAAAATTTGACGAGCCAAAAAGCTAGGAGGAATACAAGCACTCCTCAAAGTTCGTCCAAAAGATAGGTGTCGGTACTTTAGAAATTTTCAAGATCTCCGATGTGATCCGCTCAAAATTCAATGAAAGATCAGTCAAGACCAAGTCATATTTATTTACGATTTGATAGTCGATAGCAAAGATATCTTTTTCATAAATATCAATATTTTTGAAAAAAGGATACTTGTTCAAAATCAGCTTTTTATATAGCAAGGCTAGACCGACTTCTTGCGTACTTAAAACCAAAATCGACTTTTCTTGTATTTTAGGTTCGATCATTCGCAACAGTTGAGGCGATGAGATGATCAGTTCTAAAAATAGATCTTTATGTAATAATTCACTTTGCTCAATAAAATGGAGTTCAGACGTGGCTAAGGCCAGATGATAGGCCTGCCAGATCTTTGGATTCGTCTTCATCATTTTCTGATAAAAGATATCTGCATAACTTACTTTAAAGATCATCAATTCTTTATAAAAGTTGATATAGTCCAAAAAATAGTCCACTTTTCTTTTATTGACTGCGGAATCAATATTCAATAAGTAATAAAAATGCGTCAAAAATTTTTCGATTTTTGTAGGCATCGCCCCATATTCCCTTGGATTATCAGTAAATAGTAACCCAAAATACGAGCTTATGACATTGGCCACATTAACTTTATTGACATTAAATTTGTACTTTTGGTTCATCAAAGTACCGAAAACTGTATCATCGTGAATTATCTTATAGACCGTGTCAACAACTTCTTCTTTATTGATCAATTCGATTGCAGGAATAAAATGCTTATTCCCCACACGAATGATCGAAACAAAAATATAATATACGGAATAAATGATTTTTGGCGTACTAGCTGCCTTTTTTTGTGTTTTTAAGCAACGTCGCAGCAATTGATAAATGGTGTCAAAATATGTAAACTCTTTTACTCGATACATTTCTTTGAACATACTGGCAAACAGCCGCCTGATCTTCGTTTCATTGCCAACGATAACTAACTTTGTATCTAAGTCTATCTGTATATCCATCTTCTCATGTAAAAAATATGTATTGATTTTTGTTACTATACGCCGAATACTTGTTTTACTTAGGAAAAGTTCTGTAGAAATATCATTTAATGTCGGTTCAGCGATAAAGATATGTTTTAAAATCTTGACATTGATCGAACTATTCAATATTTTCACATAAATATCATCTAAGTTGATATTCTTAGGAATCCTCAAAGATGCTTCTTTATAATGATTGATTCCAATATGTGCAGGAAAGCAAGAAACATTGAAATGATCAATGTCAGCAGTAATCGTTTTATCGGTTATATTTAATTTTCTCGCCAGTTCACTAATATTAGAGGATTCAATATTTAACAAATAAAGTAAGGTAATTTGCCTTTCCAGTTGCTTTTCAAGTAACCCCATATCATTTTTCCCCTCTCTTTCAGAGCTATAGATGTATCGTACAGTCAATTCCTTTATTCCTCTGGAACTTTTTTTCTATTATCATAAATTTAAGTTTTAAGTACGAACATAAATTATGATATAATTTATGTTTTTTATTTTCATCAATGATAGAACGAGTATTCATTACAATACAAAAAATAAAATAACATACATTAATATATAAAATAATTTTTTATCATTTAAAATTTGGAATTTTATTTTATATTCCGCCTATAAAAAAACACTTACATTGTTAAATAATTATGATAAAATAATATATATACTAAGAAATGAAAGGTGGCGAAAAAAGATTTTTGCTATTTAAAAATCTAAAAAAGATGACAAAAGAACCTAGTATACTTGAAAAATCTTCTGAAAGACAAATAAAATTAGCCTTGATTCTGGGTATGTCAGATAGCGATTGTGACACCTTAGCACAACAATTAAATATCACAAAAAAAACTTTATTGAGTGATGTTGTTTTTTTTAATCATACCTATTCACCGATTGCAATCAACATCGATCAATATCAAATTACCTCGTTAAACATACCAAGTGATCAGAATTTAGAAGACCTGATAAAACAAATTCTTAATCATTCAACAAATATTCAGATACTCAAACATATTTTTATAGAAGAAATAACTTTATCGAAGCTTTCAGAAACGCTGTTTTTAAGTGAAACAAGTATTCGGCGCATCATTTTAAAGATCAACACTTATTTTAAAAGTAAGAAATTGCCTATAAGCATCCACCTAACAACAAAACCAAAAATCATTGGGGATGAAATTTTTATCCGGCACTTTTTTTGCAGCATGTTTCGGGAGTTATATCCACCGCAACATCTCCCTCATTTTGAACACCTATTTGAAATTTTGAAACGTTATTATGAAAAAAGTAATTCTGCTACTGATATCAGTACATATAAATTGATTTTGAATAGTTATTATTTTTATATTTCACTTATCCGTATCGGGCATCATCATTTAGTAGAAGTATCTCCGACTGAAAACTGTAGTACGACCTCCATATTTTTTGATTTACTACAAAAAAATACTGTCCTATGTTCAATCATCGAAAAGAATTATCAATGTAAGATCACTAGAGCAGCAATTCAAGACATCATTCAATCTGGAATATATTTGTTCGAAAATCGTGCTGACAACCATAAAAAAAATGAATGGGATCAATTACATACATTAGCGCAACGCTTTTATACTCAATTAAATATAATTGCTCCTTTATCTACTGAAGAGAAACAACAGTTACAGGATTTTCTTCATTTCAATCAGGAGTTGCAATCGTTCAAAACAACTTACATAGAAATCCTATCCGATCTTTTAATCAAGCATTCTCCGAAACTTCTAGTTGCTTACGATACAGCCATAGAAGACGCCGGACTTACAAACATTAAAAAGAACCATTTTCTGTATGAAGAGTTACTGCTGGAATTGATCACTTTATCCCCTCAACTATTGGCGACTTTATTTCCACATAAAGCGCATTTTTCGATCTTGATCATTTCCTATCAAGAAGAACGAATTTTATCCTTTTACAAGCAACTTTTATTAAAGAAATTGCCCGCATTGCATTCAATTGATACATACAAGGGAAATATCTTCAAACTAGATTACCAAGAAATCAATCAATATGACTTAATCTTAACGGATATCGAACTAAATAAGAGTCGAATAACCACACAGATGCTAAAAATTTCCAAAGTACCTATTTCTTCTTTTTGGAACAATTTAGAAGAAATCCTTTATACCTGACACATCATTGGTCAAAAGAACTAGCAAAAACCTATGGATAGTATAAAAAAGTCGGACAGAATAGCTCCTGTAACTAAGAAGGGGTTCACAGAATTTTCTTTTCAAATTTTTGTGAATCCCTTCTTAGATTTTTCTCGTTCCTTATATATCACTCCCACCTATAATTGATTTTATAAATTTTCCTTGTGTTTTAATTTTAACAATGTTAAATTAAAATAAATAATATTAATAAAAGGAGAGTAAACTAAATGGATTGGTTTTTCACTTTAGAAACTGAAGAACAAGAATTTATAAAAAAATTCTTGTTCGCTTCAGGTTCCTTAAAGCAATTAGCAAAAGATTATCAAGTTAGTTATCCGACTGTCAGATTAAGATTGGATCGATTGATCGAAAAGATAAAATTATCTGAAGAAAACAATGATTCTTTTGAAATTGCAATCATGGAGATGGTTATTAATGAAAAACTATCCTTAGAATTAGCAAAAGAAATTTTAATAAAACATAAGGAGAGTAACCATGAATAATATTTTAGAGCTTTTATTGATTGTTTTCGTCATTGCTTTTCAAACGCTGTCAGGATATTTAGGAAAAAAATATTTAGGGGCTATCTTACCGGTGATTTTTAGTGGCTTAGTTGTCTATATTGTCATTAGTGGTCACTGGGATCTCTCTTTTAAAAATATTTTGATGCCTTTCGTTGGTTTGATCGCGCTGATCTGTATGTATGAAGGCGGAAAAGAGTCGAAGAAAAAGAAACTCGCAAAAGAATTAGAAAAAATGAAAGCAAAAGATATCCTTAAGCGATAACAATAAAAAAATACGCCACCTAACTTCGACATTCTAAAGTTAGACGGCGTGTTGCTTTTTCATTATCTCATGGTTACAAACTCTTCAGCACCTGTAGGATGGATTGCTACAGTATTATCAAAATCGGCTTTTGTTGCTCCCATCTTGATAGCTACAGCAAATCCTTGGAGCATTTCATCTACACCAACACCGATTGCGTGTAAGCCAATGATTTTTTCTTCTTTACCTACACAAATCAATTTCATTTCACATTTCTGACGATAATCATTCAATGCAAAATACATAGGTGTAAAGCGGGAGCGATAGACTTTGATTGCTTCTTCTCCGTACTCCTCGATTGCTTCTTTTTCTGTCACACCGATCGTTGCAATCGGTGGATGCGTAAAGATGACCGTTGGTACCAAGTTATAGTCTAAATACGAATCAGCTTTACCATTGAATAAACGTTCAGATAAACGACGTCCTGCAGCAATCGCTACTGGTGTCAATTCAATTTTCCCAATAACATCTCCAACAGCAAAAATATGGCTATCTGTTGTGTTTTGGTATTTATCAACTACGATAAATCCTTTTTCATCTAATTGGACTTGCGTATTCTCCAAGCCAAGTTTCGCCGTATTCGGTACACGACCACCAGCAAATAGGACACAATCCCCTATCAATTTTTCGCCATTTTCAAATACGACAGTATAGTCATTCTCATTTTTGATGATTTCTTTGGCCACATAGTGTGCATAGGTTTGAATCCCAGCTTCTTGGTACATCTCTACTAAGTTATCAGATAACATTTGGTCAAATGTACGTAATGGGCGTTCTTTGCGGTATGCCCACATTACTTCGCTCCCTAAGCCGCGAAAGACTCCTGAAAGCTCCGCAGCAATATATCCAGCACCTAAAACAATTGCTCGTTTTGGTAGTTCTGTCAATTCAAAGAAGCCATTTGAATCAATCGCATACTCGCCCCCAGGAATACTCATCTTGCTAGGTTTTCCGCCTGTAGCGATCAAAATTTTTTCTGCTTGATATGTTTCGCCATTTACTTCCACTGTTTGGCTATCGACAAATGTTGCATATCCTTTGATTGCATCAACATGATTACTATCCAACCCACGTTGATACGCTCCATGTAAAAATTCGATGTATTTTTCACGTCGTTCAACTAATTCTTTGAAGCTTACCTTTTTTAGATCCGCTTGGATGCCATAACTTGGAGCATCTCGTTCAATCGTTTCTAAAATCGTACTTGCTTGCCACATGACCTTTTTAGGTACACAGCCGACATTTACGCAAGTGCCACCTAATTCATTTCCTTCAATCAATAAGACTCTTGCACCATGCATTCCTGCACGATTTGCTGAGGCAATCCCACCTGAACCACCACCGACGACTATATAATCATAAGTTTCCATGTTATACCTCCCGATTTAAAAGGATCATGTCAATAATGATTCCTTAGATAACAGCTTAAACACGCTATGAATGCTCTTTCACAAGCTTTATCCTTACAAAAAATAAGTGTAACACGTTTTACTAAATAATAGGTTTCAAATGCTCAGCTTGTCATGCCTCCGCTATTATTTTCTTTTACGGATCATGTCACCTGGCTTAACTGGTTGAGCTACTGGCATCGTTAAGATCATCATTGGGTTAGGCGCGCGATCAATGGACTCTCCTTCATCATTATACATTACTTCCACTGGTTGGCTGAAATGTGTAAACCCTGGTCCATAAAATTCAATTTCATCGCCTACAGAAAAAAGATTTCTTTGACGGATCGTTGCAATCTTTGTTTCTGCATCATAAGACAATACTTCGCCAACGAATTTATAAACAGGGATCTTGCGACGTTCCCCAAATAATTGTTCATTTTCACTTGGTGTATTGTAGTAAAAACCAGTAGCAAGCTCTCGTTGTGCCACTTTCCATAACTCATCGATCCATTCTTGTTTACATACATAGTTATCTGGATCTTCCATGTAACTATCCACTGCTGCTTTATAGACATTCGAAACAGTTGATACATAATGGATCGATTTCATCCGTCCTTCGATTTTGAAACTATCGACCCCATTCTCGATCAATTCGGGGATATGTTCGATCATTGACATGTCGACTGCACTCATCGAAAATTCTTCTTCGATTTCTCCAGAATCAGTCAAGCTGTTTCTCTCTTGACCAAATGGCATATCGAACAGTCCATATTTCCAACGGCATGATTGAGAACAGCCACCGCGGTTTGCATCACGCATCGACATGTGGTTAGACAATGTACAACGTCCAGAATAAGAAATACACATTGCACCATGAATGAACGCTTCAATTTCAATGTCTGTATTTTTACGGATCTCTGCGACTTCTTCCATTGAAACTTCGCGTGCCAAGACGACACGTTCTAATCCTTCTTCTTTCCAGAATTCAAGCGTTTCAAAGTTGGTTGCAGAGGCTTGGGTAGAAAGATGGATAGGTAGACCAGGTGCTTCCGTTGCACAAATCTCGATTAAGGCAGGGTCTGAAACGATCACCGCTGAAATGCCAACATCACGCAGACTTCTAAAAAATTCTCCTGCTCCCTCTTCGTTTCCTTCATGAGTGACCATATTCGCAGCAACATATACTTTTGCATCATGTTCTTTGGCAAAAGCAACACCTTCAGCCATTTCTTCATAGGTGAAATTACCGGCACGACTCCGCAAACCATAAGCATTACCGCCAATGTACACAGCATCTGCACCATAATGGATCGCTGTTTTTAATTTTTCAAGTGTTCCTGCCGGAGCTAAGACTTCCGGACGTTTTAATTTTCGTTTTGTTGTCATTTTTCTTTTGTCTACTCCTTACTTGATGGCTTCAGGATCAATATAAAAGAAGCCTGTATCTAATTCACGATTTGTTGGATGTAATTCGTTGATTGTAGCACAGATTGCTTCAGCTTGTTCTTCATTCCATGAATCAGCAAGTAGCAAGTCTTTGGCTTTTACAAATTCTTGTGTGATCTTTACAAAATTTACTCCTGGTGTAAATAATCCGTCTAATTTCCATGTACGGAAGTGATGCGTATAAAGTTCATTCAATTCTTTAGAAAGATTTAGATCATTGCTTGCAAAAATATGTGTACCATGTGTATCTTCATAAATGGAATAATGTGTTTCTTCTTTTTTAGGTTCAGAAAGAAAGAGCCCTCTGTCACGGTCTGCACGCTCCTCTTGCTTCGTAAAATGATAATAATTTTGTAAAAGCGGCCGTTTCGATTGATGGATACATGTAGCACCATACACGAGTACTTCGACAGGAATCGTCAATTTCTCTTCCATTTTTTTCATTTCTTCAAACGGAACTTCACGTGCCAGTACTGCACCAGTCGCTCCTTTTTTCGCCCAAAAGTTGATTTGTCTTGCACTAGTAACCAACGTTTCTGCGTCAAATATATATGGAATACTCAATTCAGGGTATTTTTTCATTGTATAAATAATCCCAGTATCGCCCACCGTGATCTTATCGACCCCGATTTCTTTTAGAAATTTCAGGTATTCTGGAACTTTTTTCATTTTTTCAGGATGGATAATGCCATTCACCGCAATATTTGCTTGTTTGCCATATTGATGAGCCAATTCAACTAATTGGCGTTGTTCTTCTCTCGAGAATGACGCGGGTAATCTTAGGCCAAATAACTCTTCGCCAAAATATAAAGTGTCCGTCCCAGCTTCAATCAGCTCTTTCGCTTGTTCAAAAGATTCTACAGTAGTTATGATTTCGATCATTAGTTCCTCCTCCTACAACTCCATAATAGTAGCATAGCTTAAAAAACTTTCCAATACTTCTTATATTTATTGTTGGATTTTTGAAAATCTCTTCACAAGAAAAACTGCACATAATAAAAAAGAACGGCTATTATCTCTCCACGTAATGTTTACGTTAGGAGAGATAAAAAACCGCTCTTCTTAATCATTAGGATTCAATTGTTGCCTTTTTTGGTAAGCGAACGTTTAAAGTGATTTTCCCTTTCGAGGCGCCCACTGTGACTTGATCCCCTAAATGGATCTCGCCACCTAGTAAAGCTTCACTTAAACGATCTTCTACTTCTTTTTGTAGGGCGCGACGGATCGGACGAGCACCATACTCAGGATCAAATCCCGCTTTACCAATCACATCAACTGCTGCCGGTGTGATTTTCACTTGAATATCTTGGTCTTTTAATCGTTTGACGATTGCACGACTCATGATCTCAACAATCGCGTGAATTTCTTCTTTGTTTAGAGAATGGAATACTACCGTTTCATCGATACGGTTCAAGAATTCTGGACGGAACGTTTTCTTCAATTCCTCTAAAATACGTTTTTGCATGGCTTTATGATCTTTTGTAATATCTTGGACATTGAAGCCAACATTCTTTTCTTCTCGAATTTGTGTCGCTCCAATATTTGAAGTCATGATCATGATCGTATTTCGAAAATCAACTTTTCGACCTTTAGAATCTGTTAAGTGACCATCATCTAGTACTTGTAATAACAGATTGAAAACATCTGGATGGGCTTTTTCCACTTCATCTAATAGAATCACCGAATAAGGTTTTTGGCGGATTTTCTCTGTCAATTGACCACCTTCATCATACCCAACATATCCTGGAGGTGAACCAATTAGACGACTTGTGCTGTATTTTTCCATAAATTCAGACATATCCACACGAATCAACGAGTTTTCATCGCCAAACATCACTTCTGATAATGCTTTAGCCAACTCCGTTTTACCGACACCCGTTGGTCCTAAGAACATGAATGAGCCAATCGGACGATTAGGGTCTTTCAACCCACTACGAGCACGTCGGATCGCACGCGACACTGCCTTAACTGCTTCATCTTGTCCAACTACACGTTCATGTAGTAATGCTTCTAGTTCTAATAACCGCTGACTTTCCTTCTTTTCCAACTGTTGAAGTGGGACACCTGTCCATTCAGAAACGACAGTCGCCACATCCTCTTCAGTTACACGGTTCGCATAACCATTTTCGTGTTTTTCTTCAAGCAATAATAACTTATCTAGTTTTTTACGCATTGCTTTTTCTTGTCTGCGGAATTGAGCTGCCGTTTCAAAGTCTTGTTTCTGGATAGCTCGTTCTTTTTCTTTCACAAAAGTATCGATTTCTAACTTGACCATCGCCGATTTAGATAGATCATCTGTCTGATCTAAACGAACTTTTGCAGCTGATTCATCGATTAAATCAATCGCTTTGTCGGGTAATTGTCGGGAAGTGATATAACGTACAGAGAGAGTGACAGCAGAACGTACAGCTTCATCTGTGATTTCTACATTATGATGTTCTTCATATCTTGAGCGTAGTCCGCGCAAGATTTCTTCTGCTTCCTCCGGCGTTGGTTCATCCACTTGAATACGGGCAAAACGTCTTTCCAATGCCGAGTCTTTTTCAATGTACTTTTGGTATTCATCTAAAGTCGTTGCACCGATCGTCTGTAACTCGCCACGAGCTAACGCTGGTTTCAAAATGTTCGAAGCATCGATTGCGCCTTCTGCTCCACCAGCACCGATCAGCGTATGCAACTCATCAATAAATAAGATCACTTGGCCATCGTTATAAATTTCATCAATGACTTTTTTCATCCGATCTTCAAATTCACCACGATACTTCGTGCCCGCAACTAATGAGCCCATATCGAGCATCATCAAGCGTTTTTCCTGCATTTCTTCAGGCACTTCACCCAAGATGATCTTTTGTGCAAGTCCTTCCGCAATAGCAGTTTTACCTACACCAGGTTCACCCACTAATACTGGATTATTTTTAGTGCGGCGGCTAAGGATTTGGATCAAGCGTTTTACTTCTCTTGAACGTCCTACTACTGGATCTAATTTGCCTTCTTTAGCTAGTTGCGTTAAATCTCTTGCTAAAGAATCCAAAGTTGGTGTACCTTTTACCATTTGGCGCTTCTCTTGTGGGTTTCGACGACGTAGTCCACCATTACGAGTATCATTTTTCAAGCCCATTTTTTGTTTCAGTGATTGGCGTACTTTCGTTAAACTGATTCCTAAATTGATCATGATACGAGCAGCCATGATGCTTTCATCCTTCAACAGACTAGACAAAATATGCTCTGTACCGACTTTTTGCGAACCCATTTTCTTTACTTCGCTATTCGCCAATGCAAATATTTGTTTCATCCTTGGGGAATATGGAAGAAATACACCCTGAGGATACGAATTGACCATCCCATAACCAATTAAATGTTCGATCTCTTCATAAATATCCGTTTCGTTAAGCCCCACTTCTCGCAAGACTTTCCCAGCGATACCATTTGGTTCGAGTACTAAGGCTAACAAGATATGCTCAGAACTAACAGACTGATGTTTGAATTTTTTTGCTTCTTTTTGCGCAATTTCTAATACTTGTTGCGCTCTTTCTGTAAAAAGTTCTTCCATTTATGTTCACTTCCCATCTTCATAACTTAAACGTTCTAAAAAGGCTCGAAGAATCCTAGCACGTGTATAGTCTTCTAATTCACTAAAATTAAGTGTACTTTTAGCAATTGCACTTAACATTAAATTTCCTTCTTTTTTTGAAATCATTTGATCTTCATATAGCTTTTGGATAATCGCAAACGCATTTTTTTCACTGATCGTTTCATCAAACAGCTGATTGATTTGTTCCAGCATATGTCTTTTATCAGAAATCCTTACTTTTGCAATACGTATATAGCCTCCGCCACCCCGCTTACTTTCAACTAGATATCCACGTTGAATCGTAAATCTCGTATTGATGACATAGTTGATCTGAGAAGGAACGCAATTAAAGAGGTCTGCCATTTCAATCCTACGAATCTCAATCATTTCATTATCTTCCAAAATTTTCTTTATATAAGATTCAATTAAATCCGAGGTATTCTGATGTGCCATCTTACTCATTCCTTTGACTAATATTGACCTTAATTATAACGAATTTAATATCAGAAAGAAAGAAGAATGACTTTTCTTCATCTTTACCTTAGTATTTATTAAAATATATAAAAAAAATACGGAATAAACCATTCCGTATTAACGCGCCCAAGAGGAGTCGAACCCCTAACCTTTTGATCCGTAGTCAAACACTCTATCCAGTTGAGCTATGGGCGCATATTCAGTTCATTCAAATTATAAATCAACTTGAAAGTAAAAGCAATTAAAAACAAAAAATCGGGAAGACAGGATTCGAACCTGCGACCCCTTGGTCCCAAACCAAGTGCTCTACCAAGCTGAGCTACTTCCCGAAGATATAAAAAAGACTACGCGCCCAAGAGGAGTCGAACCCCTAACCTTTTGATCCGTAGTCAAACACTCTATCCAGTTGAGCTATGGGCGCATATTCAGTTCATTCAAATTATAAATCAACTTGAAAGTAAAAGCAATTAAAAACAAAAAATCGGGAAGACAGGATTCGAACCTGCGACCCCTTGGTCCCAAACCAAGTGCTCTACCAAGCTGAGCTACTTCCCGAAGATATAAAAAAGACTACGCGCCCAAGAGGAGTCGAACCCCTAACCTTTTGATCCGTAGTCAAACACTCTATCCAGTTGAGCTATGGGCGCATATTTGTAATGCCGAGGACCGGAATCGAACCGGTACGGTGATCACTCACCGCAGGATTTTAAGTCCTGTGCGTCTGCCAGTTCCGCCACCCCGGCGTATTGCTTTGGCAAAGCGGAAAACGGGGTTCGAACCCGCGACCCCCACCTTGGCAAGGTGGTGCTCTACCACTGAGCTATTTCCGCGTGGTTATGATGCCGGCTAAAGGATTTGAACCCTCGACCCTCTGATTACAAATCAGATGCTCTACCAACTGAGCTAAGCCGGCATGTGTAAATCATATAATGCGGGTGAAGGGACTTGAACCCCCACGCCGTAAGGCGCTAGATCCTAAATCTAGTGCGTCTGCCAATTCCGCCACACCCGCAAAAAATATGAGCCGTACAGGGCTCGAACCTGTGACCCTCTGATTAAAAGTCAGATGCTCTACCAACTGAGCTAACGGCTCATATGGAGGTTAACGGGATCGAACCGCTGACCCTCTGCTTGTAAGGCAGATGCTCTCCCAGCTGAGCTAAACCTCCATAAGATAATTCAAGCGTGGCGACGTCCTACTCTCACAAGGGGCAACCCCTCACTACAATCGGCGCTAAGAAGCTTAACTTCTGTGTTCGG